>JBFFWJ010000001.1:0-25659 GCA_041570315.1 Longimicrobiales bacterium
GGCGCGACTCCGTCAGCGTGAGCCGGGCACCTCCACGAGGTGCCGCTGGAACCAATCCATGGTCAGTCGGACGCCGCGCTCGGCGTCCGCGCCACGAAAGCCGTGTCCCGCGCCCTCGAAGATGACGAGCTCGCTCTCGACGCCGCGCTCGCGCAGCGCTCCGAGCATCCGCTCGCTGTGGCTCAGGGGCACGAGCCGGTCCTGGTCGCCGTGCAGGAGGAGGGTCGGAGGATCGTCCGACGTGGTGAAGAGGATCGGAGAGGCGTCGTCGGCCAGCTCCCTGTCGAACTCGAGCGCGGGAAAGCGCTCGTTGGGACCCGTCATGGCCCGGAGGTCGACCGGCGGAAAGTACGCGACGATGGCGGCCACCTGATGCTCGCGCTCCGCGGGCGGGTCCTCGGGGGAGCCATCCGCGCCCTCGGCCCGGAGCCCGATCGAGAGGGAGAGGTGCCCGCCGGCGCTCATGCCCGTGATGCCGATGCGCGCCGGGTCGACGCCGAAGTCCTCCGCGTGCCGCCTCACGTGCTCGACGGCGAGGCGCACGTCCGCGATCGCCTCGGGCACCTTGAAGCGAGGGCTGCTTCCATGCCGGACGAGGAAGGTCGTGAAGCCACGCGCGGCGAGCTCGGCGAAGAGCGGGCGCTCCGCCAGGGTCTCGGGAGGGCTCCAGCGTGACACCCAGCCTCCGCTCACCATGTACAGCACGGCCGCCCCGTTCGCCGGCCCCGCGGGGTGGAGCACGTCGTACGTCAGCGCCATCCCGTCCTTGTGGCCGTACACGACGTCGGGCGTGATCGTAAGCTGCGCGACCGCGCTGCTCGGAAGGAGAAGCGCGCCCGCGAGCAGGGCGCGCGCTCGCGACGGGACTCGGGACATCGGATGCCTCCTCACGACGGGGCGCTCGACCGGGGACGCCACACGGCCCGGCAAGATACGGCCGGGGAAGCCACGCGGCCCGGCAAGATACGGCCGAGGCCGCTACCTTGGCACGCGTATCGCACGCACCGGACAGGGAGCCCCGATGACGAGAGCAGCCTTGACCATCTCCGCCCTCCTGGCAGCCACGGCCTGCGCGCCCGCGGGCGGGCCGTCCGACGCCGACGCGGGGACCGCGACGACCGAGGCGGAGACCGCGACGACCGAGGCGGGCGGGGCGGGCGAGGCGGTGACCGACGCCGAGCGGCAGCAGGTCGTCGCGGCGCTGCAGGCGGTCTTCGACGCCCTGCGGACCGGGGACGCCGACCTCCTCCGCTCCGTGATGGACCCCGGCGTGGTCATGCACTTCACGCAGACCGACGCCTCGGGCTCGACGTCCCACGGGTCCTCGACCGTGGAGGGTCTCGCCGCGCGCATCCAGGCGAGCGACGCGCCGCTCATCGAGCGCATGTGGGATCCGGTCGTACGCGTCGACGGAGCGCTCGCGTCGATCTGGACGCCCTACGACTTCTACACGGGAGCGACCTTCAGCCACTGCGGCACCGACGTGGCGACGCTCGTGCGCCGGGACGGGCGCTGGACGGTCGTCAGCCTTTCGTGGACGCGGCGGCAGCCCCCCGCCTGCGCGCTGCATCCCGACGGGCCACCGCAGCCCTAGTGGCCTGTAACAGATGAACGATTGGCAGTCGGGCGACGCTGCATCCGCCCCGACTGCGTTGCTCCTTCTCCAAGTAGCGCTGCTATTCGTCGTCGTCGCGCCTTGTCGGGTGCGGCGCCGCGCCACCCTCGATGCTCAACAAATCATCTGTTACAGGCCACTGGCCGCGACGTGGCCCTGTCGCCGTTGCACCCCTTCGCCGGAGCCGTGATGTCCTCCCGTCCCCATCGAGCCGCCCTTCCGTCGATCGCCCTCGTGCTCGCGCTGGCCGCCGCGGGATGCGGCGGTCCGACGGCCGATCCCACCGCCGACGGCGGGGGCGAGTACGACGATCTCGTCGCCCTCTTCGAGGAGTGGCGAGCCTTCGAGAGGCCGGACTTCGTCGACGGCGTGCCCGACTACTCGGCGGCGGCCATGACGCGGCAGGCCGGGCAGCTGCCTTCGTGGCGGGCGCGCCTCGGGGCGCTCGACGTGGACTCGTGGCCCGTGGCCCGGCAGATCGACTGGCACCTCGTGCGCGCCGAGATGAACGGCCTCGACTTCGACCACCGCGTCCGGCGGCCGTGGGCGCGAGACCCCGCCTTCTACGTGACGGTCTACCCCGCGCAGAGCGACGTGCCGGCGCACGAGGGCTCCGTGATCCACGGCTGGATCGACCTGTGGACCTACGACTACCCGCTCTCCCCGGCCGACGCGGCGGAGCTGGCCGGTCGCATCGGGGCGATCCCCCCGCTCCTCGAGCAGGCCCGCGCCAACCTGGCCTCGAGCGACGCCCGCGACCTCTGGCTGGCCGGCCTCCGCTCGTTCCGCGCGCAGAGCCGGGACCTGGCCGCGCTCGGCGAGCGGGTCGCCGGAACCGACGCGCGGCTGGACGCCGCGATCGCCGACGCGCGGCGGGCGAGCGACGCCTTCCACGCCTGGCTCGAGGCGGAGGCTCCGTCCAAGACCGGGCCTTCCGGGGTCGGGAGGGACGACTACACGTGGTACATGCGCAACGTCCACCTCGTCCCCTATTCGTGGGAGGAGCAGGTGACGCTCATGCGGCGGGAGCTCGCGCGGGCGCACGCGTCCCTGCGCCTGGAGGAGAACCGCAACCGCGCGCTGCCCGAGCTCGACCGCATCGCCTCGCCCGCGGAGTACGACCGTGCGCTGAACGACGCGGTCAGCGAGTACATGCGCTTCCTGGAGGCCGAGGAGATCCACACGGTCGAGGACTGGATGGACCCCGCGCTGCGGGCGGTCAACGGTCAGTTCACCCCGGCCGAGCCCGACGAGATCCGCAACTTCTTCAGCGAGGTGACGTACCGCGATCCTCTCGCGATGCGCACGCACATGCACCACTGGATCGAGCTCGCGCGCATGCGCGAGGACCCGCACGCCAGCCCCATCCGGCGTGTCCCGTCGCTCTACAACATCTGGGACGCCCGCTCCGAGGGCCTCGCCACCAGCGTGGAGGAGATGTTCCTGCACGCGGGGCTCTTCGACGACCGGCCCCGGACGCGCGAGCTGATCTGGATCATGCTCGCGCAGCGGGCCGCGCGCGCGCTGAGCGGCCTGTACCTGCACGGGGGCGACTTCGACATGGAGCAGGCGGTCGAGCACGCGACACGGTGGACGCCGCGCGGGTGGCTGCCCGACGGAGACCTCGTGCGCGGCGAGCAGCACCTCTACCTGAGGCAGCCGGGCTACGGCACGAGCTACCTCTCGGGCAAGATCCAGATCGAGGAGCTCCTCGCGGCCCACGCCCTGACGCTCGGCGACGACTTCACGATCCGCCGCTTCTTCGACGCCCTCTTCGACACCGGCGTGATCCCCGTCGTGCTCTCCCGCTGGGAGATGACCGGGGAGCGGGATCCCATTCTGGAGCGGGACTGAGCGCGCCCACCGTCCGCTACCGAAGGCCGGCGCGGAGCGGAGCGCGACCGCACCGGCCGGACGCGCCCCCACCCTTCGAGCACGCTCACCCCGGACTCGAGGTGGTCGACGTCGTCCCCAGCCTGGCGAGCAGCTCCGCCACCGCCCGCTCGAGCTGCGCGTCGCGCCCGCCGTAGCTCTCCCCGGCGGGCCGCTCGACCTCGATGTCGACCGGGCGCGGCGCGAGCTCCATGACCTCCCCCGACAGGTCGCGGATCTTGACCCGGGGCATGCGCACCGAACTGCCGTCGACCAGGCCCGCCGTCCCCGTGTAGATGATCCAGCCGGCGGTGGGCTCCCCGACCACGGTGCCGAGCCCGAGGCTCCGATAACCCTCGGTGAAGTCCTCCCCGTCCGAGAGCGTGTGCTGGTTCGTGACCAGCACCGTAGGCGCGAGGAGCGCCCGCTGGCCGAGCTGCACCCGGGACGGCGCCTCCACGCCTCCGCGGTTCTCCATCGTGAAGTAGTTCCGCCGCGAGAGAACGTCGATCGCGTAGACGTTGACGAACCCCCCGTTGTTGTTGCGGACGTCGATGACGACGCCCTCCTTGGCGTGGTTGAGCTGGTCGAGATCGAAGACGAGCTGGTCCAGCGCGCCGGCCGACATCGAGGCCATGTGCACGTAGCCCAGTCGCCCGTCGCTGAGCTCGTCGACGTGGGCGCGCCGGCCCTCGACCCACGCACGGTAGACGAGCTGGCGCTCCGCCCCGGGCGCGATGGGCTGGACCTCGACGTCGCGCGCGCCCGACCCGTCGGCGCTCGCCAGGGTCAGGACGACCTTGTCGCCCACCGTGCCCTCCAGGATGCGATCGAGGCTGCTCGCGACGCCCAGCTCGACGCCGGCGACCGCCAGCAGCCGATCCCCGGGCGCGATCCCACCGGTCACGTGGGCCGGGCCGAGCTCGATCACGTCCGTGACCAGGAAGCGCCCTCCGTCCTCGTACGCCGCTCGGTCGAAGCGCAGACCGAGCTTTCCGGTCTGCGGGGGGCTCCCGGCCCCCGGGACCCGGTGGCCGAGGTGCGAGGCGTTCAGCTCCCCCAGCATCAGGTTCATGAGGCGGTTGAGCTCCGACCGCGTCCTCGCCCCGGCGACCCGAGGGGCGAACGTCTCGCGCACGCGATCCCAGTCCGCGCCATGGTAGCGGTCGTCGTAGAAGCCGTCGCGCATCTCGCCCCAACCCTGCTCGAAGACGGCCCGCTTCTCGCGCTCGAAGTCCACGACCACCTCGGCGGAGGCGGAGACGGTGCGCGTGTCGCCGGAGGAGACCGTCACCACGCGGATCCGTCCGCCCCGCAGCATCCAGAGCTCGCGCCCGTCGGGGGAGAACTGCACGGACTGGCCGCCGTCGCCGAGCCGTCGCGGCTCGGCATCCTCCTCGAGCGACACGTAGTACAGCCCGCCGTCGCCAACGACCGCGGCGTGCTCGCCGTCGGGGCTCAGCACGACGGAGCCGACGCTGACGTCCAGGTCGACGACGTAGCCGCGCCGCCGGATCCCCTCGAGCACGACCTCGACCTCGTCGGGCGGCTCCGGGATCGCGGAGCCCGGGCCCGGCTCGTCGCTCGGGGCCGGCGACCGACGCTCCCGCTCCGTCTCGTCCCGGTTGAAGAGCTCCCAGAAGGCGTCCTCCCGGAAGGTGGGCGTGAGCGGAACGAGGTCGACACGGACCAGCCTGCCCGGCTCCGTGCGCTGGCCCGACCGGAAGACCAGGAACTCGCCCGTCCGGCTCCAGTCCACCGATCCGAAGAAGCTGTTGGCGAGGAAGCTGACCTGCGCCGGCTCCGCGCCGTCCACGCCGGCCACCATGACGTTCGTGAACTCGTCCGTGTGACCGCCGTACGCGATCCAGCGGCTGTCGGGCGACCACACGAAGTCCGAGGCGCCGGCCGTCCCCCCGGCCAGCCGCCTGTCCTCACCGCTCTCCAGGTCGACGAGACGCACCTCGTCCCCGTTCCGGTTGTAGGCGAGCCAGCGGCCGTCGGGCGAGAAGGCGGGCGCCGCGTCTCGTCCCGAGCCGTCGGTGAGCGGGCGCTCCTGCCCGGAGGCGAAGTCGTAGAGGAAGATCTGGGGCGTGCCGTTCCGCCACGAGGCGTACGCGAGCCGCTCGGAGTCCTCGCTCCACGTCACGTCGCCCTCCGCGGCGGGGGTGTCCGTCACGCGCACCGCCGGCGCATCCCCCGCGGCGGCCGCGGCGAAGACCTCGCCCCGCGCGGTGAACGCGACCTTGCGGCCGTCGGGCGCGAGGGCCAGCTCGCCGAAATCGTCCTCGTACGTCCTGAGCTCGGGCCGCGGCCCCTCGACGGATCCCACCAGGCGCACGTCGAGCTCGGTCGTCCGTCCCGAGGCCACGTCGTGCGTCCAGATCCCGAAATCCCGCTCGAAGGCGATCAGCGGGCGGGCCAGCGCGATCGAAGGCCACAGCACCCGGCCGCCGCTGAAGTCCGTCAGCCGCTCCGGCTCGCCCGGCCGGCCGGCTTCCAGCCCGACCGTCCACAGGTTCTCGGCGCCGCCGCGGTCCGACATGAAGTACAGGCGGTCCTCCGAGCCTCCCCACATCGCCCACACGTTCTTCCCTCCCGCGGTCACCGGGTCGTACGCGGGGACGTCGCCCTCGCGCACGAGCCAGATCTCGGCCTCGTCGATGTGCGAGTGGCCGTTCCGCCACCACTGGCTGCGCGCCATGTTGCCGCGCGTGCTCACCGCGAGCAGCCCCGGGCGCGGACCCGCCGCGGCGAAGAACTCGGTCTCGTAGTCGTCTCCCGCGACGACCATCGGCGTGCCCCCGGTGGCCCGGACCCGGAAGACGTCGGTCATGCTCGAGATGTCCTCGTCGGAGGAGGAGAAGTAGATCCACTCCGAGTCGCGTGACCACCCGTCGAGCTGCTCGGAGCCCGAGCTCCACGTGAGCCGCTCGACCGTGCCGGTGGCCAGGTCCATCACGTGCACGTCCACGCTGCCGTCCCGATCGGAGTTGAACGCGATGCGCGTGCCGTCGGGCGAGAAGAGCGGCCGGGCTTCGTTCGCCGAGTGCGCCACGAGGATGCGGGCGGCGCCTCCCGACGAGGATACCGTCCACACGTCTCCGCCGGAGACGAAGGCGATCTCCGCTCCGTCCGGCGAGATCCCGGGCTCGGCCAGCGACGGCAGCGCCCCCTCGCCGACCTGCGAGACGACGGGCTCGGCCGGCGCGAGCGCGACGAGCGCGACGAGCAGCGCGAGGGGGGAAGACGGGACGGCGAGGGAGCTGGCGCGCATCGGAGCCTCCGCGCTCGGATTCGGGATCGTCGGAAACCGCCGCCCGCCCGACGGGCTTCGGGCGAGGACCTCCCTCGTGCTACGGGTCGGAGGTCCGCTTGGCAAGGCGCGGGGGGCGTGCGGCCTCAGGGCTCCGGAAGGCTCTCCCGCAGCGCGTCCACCGTCATCGTGAAGCTGCGCATGCCCGACAGCGGATCGTAGGCGACCAGCATGGCGCCGCGCCAGCCCAGACGGTGCGGGCTCGCGCCCGAATACTCCATCAGGGCGCGGGCCAGCGTCTCACGCGACCCGGCCTCCTCCGCGGGATCGCGGACGAAGAGGGCGTTGAGCGGCAGGGTCTGCGGACTGCCGTCGCGGATCGCCATGGCCGCGAGCGCGACGAGCGTATTGTGCGGGAAGTTGAAGTGCAGCGAGAGCGGCGCGTAGGCACCCCTCGTGGGCCGATGGCCCGCCAGCTCGCCGAGCAGGTCGTCTCCCCAACGTTCCAGCAGGCCCCGCATCTCGGCGTAGTCCGCCGCGTATGCGGCCAGGGCCGGAGGTGGGGATCCGGTGAACGCCCAGGGGTCCGCCGCGAAGCCCTGGAGCAGGCCGTCGACCACGTCGACGCGTCGCCGGCCGGCGGCCTCCACGCCCGCCTCCCGCAGCCGGTCGTACTCGCGCAGCAGCGTGAGGACCGAGTAGAGCAGCCACGGATAGTCACCGACGTTGTCGTTCCTCATGCGCAGCACGTCCCGGCCGTACATGAGCCAGAATCCCCAGCGCAGGTGGCAGCTCAGCACGGACGCGCTCGGCAGCGCGAAGCGTGTCTGGCGAGCGTCGCCGAGCGCGGCGATCCTCTCGATCAGCCGGTCGTAGGCGTGCTCCTCCGGGTGGAACTGCGACAGCGCGTAGATCACGAGGGTCTCGGAGTCGTCCACGAACCGGTGGCCGCTTCCGTCCGGGCCCTGCAGCCGCCCGACGAGGCCCGTGATCCGATCGAGCACGCCCTCCGGGTCGGGATCGTCCCAGGCCCGCATCGCACAGAGCGCCAGAAGGTGCAGGAAATGGAAGTCGAGCAGGATCGAGACGGCGGGCCGCAGGGCGAGGACGTCCGCGTCACCCTCGAGGTAGTCGAGCATGAGCACGGGCGTCATGTCGTCGGTGAACCGGTGCGCGGTGTGATCCCAGCTGTGCAGGACCCGAAAGCCCTCTCGCCTCGTGCGGTGGTCGAGCCTGCGAACGGGGCGCTCGAGCTCGAGGGTGGCCGAGCCGGCCGTGAAGCGCTGCGCCCTCAGCGTCCGGCGAAGGCGGGCCAGCGCCCGATCCGGCTCGCCGGCTGCGAGCACGGATTCCACGATCTCCCGCCGCGCCGGGCCCGACAGGAGCGCACCGAGCCGCTCCAGCAGCTCGTGCAGCGCCGCGGCGTCAGCCATCAGCGCGACGCTCCGCACGGCGGCGGCGCGGGCTCACCGTGGCTCAGCGGTCGAAGTAGGCGCGGAGACCCTCCGGATCGGTCGTCCGGGTCATCGCCGCCATGAGCAGCACCCGCGCCTTCTGCGGGCTCAGGTTGTCCGCCTGCACGCAGCCGATCGCGAGCAGGTCGACGTTGTTCGCGTACAGGGGCACGATACGGCCCGTCAGCACCCGCGTGCTCACCACCACAGGGATGCCCCGCGCGCGCACCTCACGGATCGCCTCGAGCGTCGGCGTGCTGACGTGGGCGAGGCCCAGCCCCGCCACGACCAGCCCGTCGAGGTTGCCGTCCTCGAGCAGCAGGCGGATCTGGCGGCCGTCGGCGCCGGCGTACTCGCTGACGATGGCGACGTTGGGCAGCTGCGCGTCGGGGGCCAGCTCGATGGTCTGCCGACGCGTCGGGCGGCGGTAGAAGCGGACCTCCTCGAGGTCGGCGACGCCGAGGAGCCCGAAGTCGAGCGTCCGGAAGGTCTCGACGTCGAGGGTGCTCGTCTTGGTCACCTCGCGCGCCGCGTTGATCTGGCCGTTCATGACGACCATCGTGCCCATGCCGAGCGCCTCCTCGGAGACCGCGACGCGCACCGCGTTGAGCATGTTGCGGGGGCCGTCGCTGTCGAAGTAGGTAGGCGCCCGCTGGGCCCCCACGACGACGACCGGCTTGTCGCTCGCCACCGTGAGGTCGAGGAAGTACGCCGTCTCCTCGAGCGTGTCGGTGCCGTGCGTGACGACGACGCCGGCCACGTCCGGCATGGCCAGGAGCTCGTTGGCCCGTCGGGCGAGCTCCAGCCAGATGGCCGGCGTCATGTCCCGGCTGTTCACGTTCGCGATCTGCTCGACCGACACCCTGGCGATCTCGTCGAGCCCGGGCACCGCGCTCACGATCTCGTCGCCGGTGAGCGCCGCCCGCAGCGCGCCGATCTCCTCGTCGTAGGTGCTGGCGATCGTGCCGCCCGTGGCGAGAACGACCACCCGGGGAAGCTCGTCCTGAGAGAGCGCCCCGGTCGGAAGGCACAGGGCCATCCCCGCCACGAGCGTCGCCGTGGCTGCGCTCCAGCGCGGGCGCGGGCGGGGACCGGGCCGGGGACGGCGCAGGTTCGGGGTCGGTCGGCTCGAGGTCGGTCGGCTCGGGGTCGGTCGGCTCGAGGTCGGTCGGACAAGGCTCACGCGCGGTGCTCCGGAGGCGGATCGAGGCGGTCGAGGACGGGGGGCTTCGATGCGACGGTAGGGGATGCTACACGCCGCGGGGCGCTCGGGCCATCGAGTGCGCGCGCCGGGCACGGCGCCACACCTCGGAGACCGCCGGACGCACCCTGCCGACCTCGCATCAGTCGAGCTCCACCACCCCGGTCGGCGCCCGGATGCGGGCGATCAGGCGGGGCGCCGGGCCGGGCGCGACCGCGAGCTCCACGCCGAGGGTCCGGAGCACGTCGCGAACCCGGGCCGGGTGCGGATGCTCCGCCCGCAGATCGATCAGCGCGCATTCCCCGCCGAGCGCGACCGCCGGGTGCTCCGACCCGCTCCAGTCGACGAAGAAGGGGACGATCCCGTCCAGCCTCTCCGCCCTCGGGTCGGTGAACCTCCACCGCAGGAGGCTTCCGTCGGCGCGCCGCCGGCTTCCGCTCGTCACGGCCCCGAGGTCGACGCCCGCCCGGCGGGCGCGAGCGGCGACGGCCTGGAGCGAGCGCTCCTTGCACGCCCATGTCACGAGGCGGGGCTCGTCAAGGGCATCGAGCCCGAACCACCGGGGCTTGGCGGGCGGCGGCTGGCTTCGATCGACGCCCACGACCTCCAGGTACGCTCCACGTCCGAGGCCGACCAGCGCGTTGCGGGTGCCCCGCCCCTCGTGCGCGCCGCCGGGCGCGGGCGTCACCCCGAGGAGCCGCTCCACCGTGCTCGCACCCTCGGCCAGATCCGGCGATGCGTAGACGAGGTGGTCGACGCGGAGGGTCATGGAACGAGCGATGGCGCCTGCACGACGCGGAGGTCCGCGATGCGGGCGGAGCTGGCGAGCGAAGCCACGTAGCCCGCACGCGGCGCCAGCGTGACGAGACGCCCCGAGGCCTCCTCCCCCAGCACGTCCAGCTCGTCGGAGCCCGCTCCACCCCCCGCTCGGCTCATCAGGCGCAGCCCGGCCGAGTGCCTCTTGGCGAGCGCCTCCTTGCCGGTCCACATGCGGAGGAAGCGGGCGGTCAGCTCCCCGTCCCCGCCGGCGCTCAGGTGCTCGACCTCCGCAGCGCCGAACCACCGCCGCGCGATCTCCAGGGCACGGCGCACGGGGCGGTCGGCCTCGACGTCCACGCCGAGGCTCGAGGCCGTGCCCACCGCCACGCAGAAGAGATCTCCCGAATGCGCGGTCGAGAAGCTCAACCGATACCGGTCCCCACCCTCGGGAAGGAAGGCCGGCTTGCCCCCCGGCAGCGCGACGAGGCGCACCGAGCCCGGATCGCGTCCGAGGTACAGGCCGAGCATCCGGCGCACGGCCGCCCGCCGGGCGAGGAGGCCGGAGCGCGCCGAGGGATCGCGCAGCCGCGCCGCCCTCGTCCGCTCCTCGGTCGATACCGGACCGGCCTCGGCCAGCGCCGCGAACGCGGGCCGCGACCGGTCGAACACCCACACGTCCGGGCGGCCGGGGTCGCCCTGGAAGGCTTCCACGACGTCGGCGGCCGGCGGGCCCTTCGTCACCGACCTCCGGACCGGACGCGCACCGCGAAGGCCGGGACCTCGTAGATCCGCAGCCCGTCCACCCACTGCGTTCCGTAGACGGTGACGGTCACCGACTCGCCCTCCACGATCTCCACGGAGCGTGCCTCCACCTCGGTCACCACGCGCTCGCGCGTGGGCACGACCTGGCCGCGGTACCGCCACGTGAGAGGGAAGTCGAGAATGGGCTGCTCCCAGACGGGGCTCTCGATCCCCTCGAGCCAGCCGCTCAGCGCGACGAGCGCTCGCGCTGACTGCACGAGCGCCTCGATCCCGAGGGATCCGGGCTGCACGGGATCCTCGAAGAAGTGGGCCTCGAAGTACCACGCCTCGGGACGTACCGCCTGCTCGGTACGGATCCGCCCCAGCCCCTCCTCCCCCCCGTCCGGCCAGAAGCCGGTGACCTCGTCGAGCATCCGCATCCTGCTCGAGGCCATGCCCGGGAGATGGCCGAGGGGCCCCCCGCCGTCGAGCAACGAGATGGGCCCGGTCGGAGAGGGCGCGTCGAGCCTCGCCCGGTCGGCGTCCGTCGTCGGCAGGCCCCGCTGGTCTTCGAGGAGCTCGGGGCTGAAGAAGCCGAACGTGGTGCTCACCTCGGCTACCGGGCCGTCCGCACACTCCACTCCGACCTCGAAAAAGACGATGCTCGTGCCCGCGGCCTTGGCCACGCGCGTGAGACGCGTGGTGAACGTGAGCGTGCCCGTCTCCGGCGTGACCTCGCGGTGCAGCACGCACTCGCCGTCGAGGTTACGGAAGGCGACGTCACCCTCGACGTCGGCGAACAGGTAGAGGTAGGAGGCGAACCAGCCGCACGGCTGCAGAAAGGCCTCCGCCAGAACCGGGAAGGGCATGAGGCCCTGCCCCTCCTCGAAGTACCACGCGTCCGGCTCGACCTCGAGCGTCGACACCACGGTGCCCTCGTGAGCCCCCGAGCCCGCCTCCACGTCGACCGAGAGCACCTCGCTCATGAAGTGATACGGCGGCGCGGGCAGCCGTGGGCACTTCAGGGCGCCGTCGTACTTCTCGTACAGCGGGCCGAAGGCGTGGCTCGGCCGGCCCCACGCGCACGCCAGCAGCGCCTCGTAGTCGCCCCGAATCTGCCGATCGGGGCCGACGTACCGCTCGGGCCCGAGCCCCTCGAGGTACTCCGTCTTCGTCGTGAGCGGATAGTCGGGCACGAGGCGCAAGCCGAAGCGCCGGCAGCCGAAGACCTTGAACCCGTCGCTCTTGCACAGCAGGGCGGCGTAGACCTCGGGCATCTCGCCGTCGATCACCTCCTCGATGAAGACCTCGTACTCGAGGGTGTGCGGCTCGTCGGGGACGACCTGTCCCCGGCACACGAAGCGGGCCATCTGCTCGGGCACCGGCTCGAAGCGCCACCCGTCGCGGCGGATCGTGAAGCCCATCGCCGCCATCGTGAAGGCGAGGGCCTGGGTCGCGGCGTCCGCCATGAGCGTGCCCGGCATGCAGGGGTCGTTCTTGAAGTGGCCCTCGTAGAACCAGGCGTCGGTCGGAACGTGCGCCTCGGCGCGGAGGTAGCCCCGACCCCACGGTCCGCCCTCCGGATCGAACTCGGGCACGTGGTCGAGGAGCCGCAGGCGACCGCCCGGGTTCGTCGGGGTGCGCGTGTGGGAGGCAGCGAGCTCGAAGCCTTCGCCGAAGCACCCGTAGGCGTCCCCGGCCACGAAGCGCCGCAGCTCCTCGGCGTCGAAGCCCCGCTTGGTCGTCAGCCGCGGCGCCGGATCGAGCCGGGACTCCTCGGCCGCCTTGGGCTCGTCCTCGGCCGGATCCCACAGGACGCCACCCGAGCCTGCCAGCTCCTCGTCCGTGAAGAAGCCGGCCTGGCCGTTGCGCACCGAGATCAGGAGGCGGTCGCCGATCCGGCAGTCGTAGTGGAAGAAGAAGAGGCGGACCGGCCCGGTCTTCGCGTGCCCGTCGACGTAGATGTCGTAGGTGAGCGTGTCGCCCGGCCTGGGCTGCTCGCCGTAGAAGGTCAGGTCGCAGCCGAGCAGCCGGTAGACCCGATCGTTCCGGTTCAGGAAGTCGGCGCCGAGCCAGGAGATCAGGAGCAGATCGGCCTGACCGGACTCGATGACGACGCCCGGCGCCATGCGGCCCGCGTGCAGGTACCACGCGCCCTCACGGACGTCCGTCTCGGTGACGACACGGCCCTTGCCCATGCTCCCCGGCTCGCCCTCCACCAGGAGCGCGCGGTCGGCGAAGAGCAGCGGCGGCTCCGGCATACGCACCTGACGCGCATGTCCGTCCTGCTGCTCGAAGAGCGGCCCGAAGATCTCGGAGATCCGGCCCGAGGCGTGGACCTCGAGATCCTCGCGCGAAAGCCAGACCGTGCCGGGCTCCGGGAGGTTCGGGGTCGGGCCCGGAACGGGGGGAGCGAGCGGCGAGTCGGGCGCCATCTGCCGCGCCGACGCGGACGCCGGGCGCACGCCGCCCGGCTTCGGGGTGCTCGGGGTGTCTCCGGCGCGCTCCGCCGCCGCGGCTTCGGGCAGCGCCGGCTCCGGCGGCCGTGCGGTCCGCGCAACCGAACCGGGCGCGGCAGGGTGAGTCACCGGCAGGGACGCGGCAGGGCGAGTCACCGGCAGGGACGCGGCAGGGCGAGTCACCGGCAGGGACGCGGCAGGGCGAGAGGTCACGGCCGGTGGCGTCGCGGCCGGAGGGAGAGTCGGGGGCGCGGACGGCCCCGTGACCGCACCGGCGGCCGGGGGCCCGTCGGTCACGAAGAGCCGGAGGTCCGGGGGCCGGTCGCCGTTCGACGGCGCCGGCTGGCCGCCGGGGGCCGCCCCTGCGGCGAGCCTTCCTCCCAGGCTCAGGAACGCCGCGTGAGTCTCCTGCTGCGCCCGCAGGAACTCCTCGTGTGCCCGCGCGACCTCGCCGAAGTATGCCGTCACCGGGTCGGCCTCGGCCGCAGCCGCCGCTCGGCCGGCCCGGGCGGGCGCCTGGTCGGACCGGGCGGGCACGTGGCCGGACCGGGCGGGCGCGCCGAGCTCGAAGCTACCGGCGCCGCGGGCGCCCCGCTCCGCGCCGAAGAGCGCAGCGAGGTCGTAGTCGAAGCCTGCGGCCGGTGCGGGTCGAAGCGCCTCGACGCCCGGCTGCCGCGCCGGCGGCGCGCCGGCATCGCCATCAGGCCCCACCGACGCCTCGCGGCCGTCCCGGGCGCGCTCGAGCCCGGCCCACACGACGTCCGGCGCGTGGGCCGGGAGGCGGAGCACGGCGCCCTTCGTCTCCCCCGGCGCAGCGGCGCCCAGCCGGAGCTCCTCCACCCGGGCGGCGAAGGCGCGGACCTCCATAGGCACGCCGTGCGCCCAGAGCCGGGCGACCGAGCGGGCGACGGCCTCGAGCCCCGCTCCCTCGTGCGGGTCGAGCGCCACGACCAGATGCGGGCGGTCGCCGAGGATGCGACCGATCGCGCCGGTGAGGATCGCCCGGGGGCCGTGCTCGACGAACACCCGGACGCCGTCGTCGTAGGCCCGCTCGACCGTCCTCGGAAAGTCGATCGGCTCCAGCGCCTGGCGCGTGATCGCTTCCGCGGCCGCCTCGCGCGTGGGCACGTACGCCCGGTTGCCCGCGTTCGTGTAGAAGCGGATCCCGGGCACGGCGGTCGTGTCCCGCAGGTGGATCCGGTGCCACTGCTCCGCGAAGGGCTCGAGGGGCGCGCAGTGCACGACCATGTCGAGACCGAGGTCGATCGCGCGACGGCGTCCGAGCGCCTCCACCACGCGCTCGCACCCGGCGGCGTCCCCGCCGATCACCACGTCCTCGTAGTGGTGCACGACGGTCACGTAGACGCGGGGCTCCGCCGCCACCGCCTCCTCGACGACCTCAAGCGGAGCGGCGATCCGCCAGTTGCGCCATTCCGTCGCGTCTCCGTCCGGCAGGCCCCAGAACCGCGCCGCCGACCGGCACTCGCCGGTGAGCTGGTTGACGTACATCTCGGAGGCCTCGATCTCCGTCACCATCTCATCGAGATCGTTCCAGACGCCGAACGCCATCAGGGAGTTGGTCTCGCCCGAGGACAGCCCCATCGAGACCTGCGGCTCGATCCCCAGGACGTGGCGCGAAAGCTCGGTGTGCGCCTGACAGACGAACGAGGATCCGTTGAGCTGCGTCGCGGGCGAAAACGAGGTGACGTCGGCCCCGTACAGGTCCCGCGCCAGGCTCGGAGTGCCCTCGAAGCGGCGCGCGAGGTCGTGACCGATCCGAGGAAAGGCCATCAGGAGCGAGCGGGCCGCACCCGGGTAGGCCGCCGCGGCCCCGGTGTAACAGAAGGCGACCTCACCCTCGACCGCACCCTCTCCGTGGAAGACGCCGGGCGCGACGGGCGCGCGCCCGGCCGTCAGCTCCTCCGCCGCGTGCGCCCGCAGCCGCGCCAGCTCGTCGCCCGACGCCGCGACGAGCGCGAGGCGGACCTCCCCCCCGTAGCCCTGACGGTCCTCCTCCACCGCCGACGCGAGCGCGCCGGCGTCGGCGGCCGCGTAGTAGCGGCACGCCGGCGCGTCGACGGCGCTGATCAGGTGGGACGGCTCCTCGGGCGGGAGGAGGTCGAGCGAGCGGCTCCGGCCGGAGAACGACTCCACGCGGACCCGCGTGTGAGGGCCCTCGGGGCGCCTGGGCGCGGGCCAGGCGCCCCCCCGGTCGATCTCCACCCCCAGGTGCGCCGCGATCGCCCCCGCCGCCAGGTGCAGGAGGCCCGACGCGCCGTGGGCGTGCCCGAAGCGCGCGGTGACCTCGCTCTCGCCGCGCGCCGGCGCGAGCGCGAGCTCCACGACATCCCGGCCTCCTCGGCCCGTCGACTCCCCGCCCGTCGGCTCCTCGACCGCCGCGATCACCGGATAGCCCTTCTCCCGGGCGTCCGAGGCGCGCATCACCACGAGGGCCACGGCCGCATCTCCGGCCCGGTGCCGGTCGGGCGGCAGGACCGCCCGGGCCGCGGCCTCGTGCGCGGGCTCGCACGAGAAGTCCGAGGCACCGACGAGCGCCGCGTCGACGTCTCCCGCCCGCAGCGCCCGGATCGCGAGGCGGAGCGCGTCGACGCCGGACAGCTCCTCCGCCGCCACCGTGAAGCCGGGCGCCGTCCAGTCCTGCTGCGTGTGGATCCGATTCGCCGGGATGTTCGGCATGCAGCCGATGACGCCGGCCGCCGTGAGGTGCCGGGCCGCCTTCGGGTTGGCCGCGCGCCAGGCCGAGACGTCGACGTCGGCGCGGAGCAGGTCACGCAGGCGGACCCGAAGCCCGTGTCGCGCAGCGTACGGGTCGACGCACATCCCGATGTAGACTCCGGTCCGCGCGGGATCCAGCGGCGGGATCTGCCCCAGCGCCTCCTCCACGACCGCGAGAATCGAAGTCTGCTGCGGGAAGCTCTCCTGCAGGTCGTTCGGCGGGAAGCCGAGCCCCGCCATCGGCAGGGCGATCTCCTCCGTCCGGGTCGTCCCGCCGTCTCGCGGCGCGAGCAGGCGACGCACGAACGAGTGCAGCCCCACGCTCTCGCCGGCGAGCACGCCCATGGCGGCGATGACGATCGACTCCCGCTCGGGAACCGGCCCTTCCGGCGTCGGAGCCCTGCCGGGCGCGGGCTCGCCTGCCGGCCCCCGGGCCGCCGCGCCGACCGCCCTGGAGGTCGGCCGTCCGCCGACCCACTCCTCGACGATCAGGTGCGCTTTGTTGCCGCCGAAGCCGAAGTTGCTGATCGCGGCGCGGCGCGGGCCCCCGGTCTCCCACGCCTCGGGCTCGTCCAGGAGGCGGAAGCCATGCTCCCCGATCGCCTCCAGCGGATCGTCGCACGGCGTCGGCAGGAAGAGCCCGGCGTCGAACGAGCCGAGCACCTTGAGGAGGCTCGCGACGCCCGACGCCGTGATCGGATGGCCGATGTTGGCCTTCAGCGACCCGATCACCGGCTTGGGCCCGTCCCCCCACGCGGTCGCCAGGCTCTCGAGCTCGACGCGATCGCCGCGCGGCGTTCCCGTCGCGTGGCACTCCACGTACGAGACGTCCGCAGGCCGCAGGCCCGCCTGCGCGTACGCGGAGCGGATCGCGCGCACCTGCCCGTCCGTGGATGGCGCCAGGAAGCCGGCCTGACGGCCGTCGTTCGACAGGCCGATGCCCCGAACGACGCCGAAGATCCTGTCGCCGGCCCGCACCGCGTCGTCGAGCCGCTTCATGGCGACCAGACCCGCGCCCTCGGCCGGCAGCAGGCCGTCCGCGCCACGGTGGAGCGGACGCGAGCGTCCCGACGGGCTGAGCGCCTGCAGCGCGGTGAAGCCCAGGTGGATGAAGAGCGGGTCGGCGCGGGCCACGCCCCCCGCGAGCATCAGGTCGGCCTCGCGGTCCTGCAGCCGCCGGCAGGCGAGCTCGATCGCGTAGAGCGACGAGGCACAAGCCGCGTCCAGCGCGAAGGCCTCTCCCGAAAGACCGAACGCGTTCGCCACGATGTGCGCCGGAGAGCCGGAGGAGAACCGGTTCCTCGGGTCCGACACGGCACCCGCGCGCCCGGGCTGCGGCGCCCCCTCCCCCGCACCCAGCCAGTGGTCCTGCACGAAGCGCGTGTGCTCGACGGTCGGATAGGAGAGGTTGCCGACGACGAAGCCCGTCCCCGCCGGCGGCTCGGGGACCCCGGCCTCCTCGAGCGCGACACGGGTGCAGTGCAGGAGCCACTGGACCAACGGATCGAGCCGCTCCGGCTCCTCGACGCGGTCGGCGAACCACGCGGCCTCGAACACGCGGTCGAAGCCGGTGACGTAGCCGCCCCGGTCGCTCACCACGTACTCCATCTCGGGGCCGGGAGACCGGTCGCGCACCAGCGACCCCGCGTCGAGACCCCACGCGCCGGCCGGCGCTCGGTCGATCAGGACCCGGGCGTCGCGGACGGCCGCGAAGAGCTCCGCCGGCGAGAGCGCGCCCGGCAGGACGCACGAGCGCCCGACGATCGCGATCGGCTCGAACTCACGCATCGTCGGCTCCGGCCGGGCTCACGCGCTCCGGGTATCGAACTGGACTTCGCGCAGCTCGGCCACGAGATCCCCGTCCTCGGTGGCCAGGATGAAGTCGAAGAGCGTCCCGGTATCCGTGGGGCGAGCGCGGAAGGCCGAGCGCAGGCGCACGGGGATCGCCTCCAGATGGTGCACCACCATCGACCCCATGCGCGCGAGCGTCTGCATGGCCCCCGCCTTCTGCTGCGTCCACAGGGCCGCGAGCTGCAGGAGCCCCTCGACCGCGGCGGGATCGAATCCGAGCGCGAAGCCCTTCACGGGCCGCTCCTGACCGCGAGCGCTGCGCACCAAGGCCACCCCACCCTCCTCGGAGAGGCCCTCCAGCTCCTCGATCGAGCGGAAGCCTCCCTCCCGGCTGAGGAGCGAGTCGTACGTCGACTCGGCCTCCGCCGGCCACGGCTCGAGCCCGCCGGAAGGCACGAGCGGGGGCGGCTCGGCCCGGCCCTCGGTGTACCTCACGAGCGTCTCGTGATGGGCGTTTCCGTCCGTATCCCGGAAGATCATGCGATACCCGGCGGCCTCCGACTCGACCGGCACGATGTCGACCACGTGCACCCCGCGGCCGCCCGCGACCGTCTCCGGCGTCAGCCGGCTGATCACGAAGTCCTCCAGATACGTCCGCATCGAGTGGACGGGCTTGAGCGCCTGCCCCAGTCGCAGCGCGAGGTCCGCGACCAGGCTCGGCGCGATGCCCGCGGCCCTCGCGCCCTCGCCCTCCCCCTCCTCCGAGGTGGCGAAGGTCAGCCTGTGCGTCTGCCGCGGGAAGGAGGGTGCGGCCAGCACGACGCGCTCCACGCCCGCGCCCTCCGTGCCCAACTCCTCGACGAAGAACCTCGTGCCCGCCTCGATGCTCAGGAGCGCGATCCCCTGCTTCTCGAAGTGGGCGGCGAGCGACCCGTCGACCATCCCGCCCGCCCACGGACCCCAGTTGTACGACCGCACGCGGCACCCGGCGCCTCGCCGAGCCGCCTCCGCGGCGGCGACCTTGTTCAGCACCTCGTTCGCGGCGGCGTACGCCACCTGGCCGGCGTTGCCGGACCGTGCGGCGATCGAGGAGAAGAGGGCGATGGCCTGGATCGGGTCGTTGCGCGTGGCCTCCAGGAGCACGGACAGCCCGACCACCTTCGGCGCGAACACGGCCTCGAGCCGGTCCGGGGTCATGTCCACGATCGCCTTGTCGCGCAGAACGCCCGCGCCGTGGACGATCCCGGCGATCGGACCCCAGATCTCACGGACATGGTCGAGCGCGAGCCCCACCTGCGCCCGATCGGTCACGTCGGCGCTCAGGTAGAGCGTCTCGATGCCGCGCGCATCCAGGTCCGCCAGGGAGAGCCGGACCTCCGCGCTCGCGGCGAGCGCGTGCGCCCGCTGCTGCAGGGCGGCCAGCTCGACCGCCTCCCCACGCCGCTTGGCGGCGGACGCCAGCGCGGCCGTGAGCTCCACCGGATCGGTCGACAGCGGAACGTCGGACGGCCACTCCCCGAGCTGCGATCGGCCGAGCAGCGCGAGGCGCAGCCCCCACTCCTCGGCGAGCCGGGCGACCGAGGACGCGGTCACCCCCCGAGCTCCGCCCGAGACGACGACGACCGACCCGGGCCTGAGCGGACGGGTGGACGCACTTCCCGACGGCATCGGCTCGATCCGGACGACGCCGCGGGACCCGTCCGCCGCGATGCCCACCTCGAGCGCCGGGCCCCCGTGAAAGAGCTCGTCGAGGATCTCGGCGGCCGCCGAGGCCGGATCCTCGACGTCGATGGCCTTCAGCGAGGCTCCGGGCCACTCCCGGGCGGCGGTCTTGACGATCCCCGTGAGGCCACCCAGCCACCCGCGTGCGCCCGGGTCTCGCACGAGCCCGAAGTCCCCGCCGGTGGACTGGATCGTCACGAACAGCCGATCCGACGGATCCGGGTGCTGCGCGACGAGGCGCGCGGCCTCGACGGCCCGCAGGTGCACGCTCCGCGAGGCGTCCGGGCCCAAGCCACCTCCGACCAGGCCCGCGAGCGAGATGACGGCGGACGTCGACGTGACCTCCCGCACGACCTCCGCCGAGACGCCGCGCTCCCGCAGTCCGGCCACCAGCCCCTCCGCCAGCGCGGGAAGCTCGTCGGTCACCTGGACGGTCAGTCCTCGCGAGAGCGCCGCCAGGCCGAAGCCGGGCCGCAGCTCCGGCACCAGGACGGGGACGAACGCGGATACAGGCGTGGAGTCCGGCGCCTCCGGCGCCGACGGTATCGCCGGTGTCGTCGGTGTCGCCGCGGCGGCCGAGCCCGCGCCCGCGGGCGAGCCGAGCTCCGCGCCCGGCGCCGAATCGCTCGGCGCCGCATCGGGCGCGCCCCCCGCCTCCGTGCTCGCGCCTGGCGCCCCGCGCAGCTTGTCGGCCACGTCGCGCAGCGTCCGCAGCGTCGCCAGCTCCGACGGCTCGATCTCCGGCATCCCCGGAAGCCGCTCCTGAAGCTCCGACAGGATCTCCACCTGCTTGATCGAGTCGATGCCCAGACCCGCCTCCATCTCCATGTCCAGGTCCAGCATCTCCACCGGGTAGCCCGTCTTCTCCGACACCACCTCCAGCGCCAGAGCCGTCGTGTCGATCGCCGGCGCACCCGCCGGCGGCACGGCCGGAGCCGCGGCCGACGGCGGAGTCTCGACCGTCGACGCGCCCGGCGCGGACACCGCAGCGGGACCGACCTCGTGGGCGACGTGCGACACCGGCTGGGAGGCGACGTGCGGCACCGGCTCGGCGGCGGCGGGCTCGGCCTGCGCGGCCCGCGCGGCCGTCACATCCGGGGCCGCGACCGCCGGCGGCAGGAAGACCGGAGCGCGGAGCCCGGGCTCGACGGGGCGCTCGGACGCGCCCGGCGCGTCACCCACACCGCCGGATCCCGTCAGACGGCCGAGGACGTCCGACGCCAGGCCCAGGAACGAGCGATGGCTCTCCGCCATCAGCTCCTGGTAGCGACGATGCGCCTCGACGGTCCGCAGGTGGATCTCCGAGAGCGAGCCCGCGGCCCCCGGAGTCAGCGCGACCGGGGAGGCCGGCGAGCCGACCGGCGGCGGGCCGGCGAGCGCGGGGCCCTCGGGCCGGACGGGCGAGGGAGCCGCCCGCCCTCCGGTCGCCGGCGGCGGGGCCGGCGCCGAGGAGGGGACCCGCGCCGGGGCTGCCCCGACCGACCCGGGGGCTCCGTTCGACGCCACCTCCGCCTCGGGCGTCGGCAGGGGCGCGAGCGGCGCGGCGGCCGAGGGGACGGCCGAGCGGGCCGGGGCGTCCTGCGCGCGCTCGGGGTTCGGGTCGGGGAGCCCGGCCCGACCCTCGGCGGGCGGGTACGGCTTCTCGTGGTTCGCGCCCGTGACGAGGATGTGGTGCGGCTTGCCCGTTGCGGGCGCGTCCGGCAGTCGATAGCCCTCGGCCAGCGCGGCGAGGTCCATCCGGACCCCCTCCGCCGCGAGGCGGCCCAGCCCGCGCCACAGGGCGCGCAGCCCCCGGCCTCCCTTGTCGTCCAACGCGACCGCCAGGTGCGGCCGCCCACCCAGGCACCGGCTCACCAGCTTCGTGAGCACCCGACCCGGTCCGACCTCCACGAAGCGCGTGAAGCCCGCCTCGTACATCGCCTCGATCATCTCCCGGAAGCGGACCTGCGAGGCGAGCTGGTCGGCCAGCAGCCGGCACGCCTCCCCGACCTCCGCCGGATAGGGAGCGGCGCTGGCGTTGGCGTAGACGTCGATCGAGGCGTCCCCCCAGCCGATCGAGGCCAGATAGTCGTGGAACGGCTCGCAGCTCCCGGCCACGATGCTCGAGTGGAACGCCGACGCGACCGGGATGCGGATCGTGTTGAGCCCCTCCTCGCGGATCCGATCCTCGACGGCCTCGATCGCGTCCACGGGGCCGGCGAGCACGACCTCGGTCGGCGCATTGTCGTTGGCGATGACGACGTCCGGGTGATCGCCGAGCAGGCTGGCGACCGTCTCGGCGTCGGCGGTCACCGCCAGCATGGCGCCGGCGCGGCTCGCCGCGGCCGCGGCCATGAGCTCGCCGCGCCGGCGCGCGATCGCGAGCAGCTGATGCTCGTCGAGGCGGCCGGCCGCCGCGAGCGCGGTCACCTCGCCGAAGCTGTGCCCCGCGACCGCTCCCGGCTCCAACCCGAGCACGCGGAGCAGGCGCAGGTAGCCCAGGCTCACCGCGGCGATGGCGGGCTGGGCGGTGTCCATCATGGTCACGCGGCCGAGCTGCTCGGCCCGCTCCTCGTCGGAGAAGGCGGGCGGCGGAAAGACCGCCCGGTCGAGGCGAGCTTCGGCGAGCTCGGGCATGTCGGCGGCGTGGTCCCAGACCTCGCGGGCGGCATCCCACGTCATCGCCGCCGCCGCGCCCATGCCGACGTATTGCGATCCCTGGCCCGGGAACACGAAGGCGAGCCCGCCCTCGGTCGGCGCCTCCAGACCGAAGTGCAGGTCCGGGTCGCGCACGTCGCCGGTCGTGCCGGCGGCCAGGGCGTCGTCGGCCTTCGCCAGCTTCACGGTCAGCTCCTGGAGGTCCGCGGCGACGACCGCCAAGCGGGCCTCGGCCGAGGCGTCGAACGCCTCGGCACAGCTCGCCGCGATGCGGGCCAGCGGCTCACCCGACTCCGCGCGCCCGACGAGGTCGCCGAGCGCCGTACGCAGCGAGGCCGCGTCCGGGGCCGAGAGCACCACCAGCTCCTCGGGCCAGGCCCGCAGACGATCGGGCTTGCGGCCGGGACCGTCGTACTCCTCGAGCGTGACGTGGAAGTTGCTGCCACCGAAGCCGAAGGAGCTCACGGAGGCCCGCCGCGGGTGATCGCCGCCGCGGATCCACGGACGGGTCTCGGCGTTGATGTAGAGCGGTCCGTCGTCGAGGCCGAGCTGACGATTCGGCCGGGAGACCTTGAGCGTGGGCGGCAGGATCTTGTGGTGCAGGGCGAGCGCGACCTTGATCAGCCCCGCCGACCCGGCCGCCGCCTTCGTGTGTCCGATCTGCGACTTCACCGATCCGAGCGCGCACCACGCGCGCCCCTCGGGGTTCGCCGGCTGGAAGACCGAGGTCAGCCCGCGCACCTCGGCCGCGTCCCCCGCCTTCGTCGCCGTGCCGTGCGCCTCGACGAGCTCGACCGTGGCGGGGCTGTACCCGGCCCGCTCGTAGGCCCGGGCCAGGGCGCGGGCCTGCCCCTCCGGCCGCGGGGCGTACACGCTCGTGCCCCGCCCGTCCGAGGACGCGCCCAGCCCTCGGATCACGGCGTAGATCGGGTCGCCGTCGGCCTCGGCGTCCTCGAGCCGCCGCAGCGCGAGCATCCCCACGCCCTCCCCGATGAGCGTGCCGTCGGCGTCCTCGGAGAAGGGCCGGCAGTCGCCCGTGGGGGAGAAGGCCGGCGTCTTCGAGAAGCACATGTACATGAGGATGTCGTTGAGGGCGTCGACACCCCCGGCGATGACCAGGTCGCTGTCCCCGAGGTACAGCTCGGACAGCCCCGCCTGAAGCGCCGAGATCGAGCTCGCGCAGGCGGCATCGGTCACGAAGTTCGATCCGCCGAGGTCCAGGCGGTTGGCGATCCGGCCCGCGACGACGTTGCCGAGCAGCCCCGGGAAGGTGCTCTCCTGCCAGGGCTGGTAGTGGTCCCCGATGCGCTCGACGATCTCGCGGACCTTGCTCTCCGCGAGCCCCGCCTCGCGCAGCGCCTTGCGCCAGATCGGGTGCTGGAGGCGCGAGCCCATCTGGACCACGAGCTCCGTCGCCGACGCGACCCCCAGGATCACGCTCGTCCGGGCGTGGTCGGCGTCGCCCTCCCGGAATCGCCCCGCGTCGGCCAGGACGCGCTTCGCGGCGATGAGCGCGAGCAGCTGGGCGCTGTCGGTGGCCGGGATCGCCGCCGGCGGGATCCCGAACTCCATCGAATCGAAGAGGACCCCGTCGATGAAGCCGCCCCGCTTGGCGTACGTCATGTCCGGAGCGGACGGATCGGGGTCGTAGTAGTCCTCGATCAGCCAGTGATGAGGCGGCACGTCGGTCAGGCGGTCGGTCGCCGAGACCACGTCGCGCCAGAACCCGAGCACATCGTCGCTGCCCGCGAAGATCGCGCTCATCCCGACGACGGCGACGGGTGGGGAAGTCTTCTGCATCGGTGTATCCGTCGGAGAGCTCATCGGAGGGGTCGTGGGGAGAAGATACTGTCGCGGGAGGTCAGCGGAACGCCCGCGAGCCGGAGCTGGTTCGCCCTGGTGATGTACGCCGCGCCCTCGAGCAGGTTCAGCCCGACCTGCACCACGGTGCGCTCCTCGAGGGGCTCCAGGAAGGTGCCCGCGACCCAGTCGTTGAACGCGCCCATGGCGGGGCCGCACCAGATCTGGTAGTCCGCGCGGCGGCTGGCCTCGCCGGACCGGGCCCATTGGGCGCCCATGAAGAGGTACCAGCGGAACACGAGCGCCATCCGGTGCTTCGGATCCGCCTCGGCGCGCTCGACCTCACGGGGGTCGCGGCGACCGAAGAAGGCCCGGGTGTCGGCCCAGATCTCCTCGATCGGCCGCCCCAGCACCTTGTCCTCCAGGGACCGGCGCTCCTCGGCGGGGATCGCCTCGAGGCTGGGATACGCGCGGTAGACCCGATACAGCTCCTTGCCGCGCTGGGCGAAGAGCGTCCCGCGCCGCAGGACCTGGACCTCGACGCCCAGCTCGAACATGTCGGCCGCCGGCGCCATGGCCACGTCGGTCATCGAGGCGCCGGCCAGCAGGAGACGGCCGTCCTCGGACAGGCCCGACTCCACGGTGCACTGGTTCACCGACCCGGTCACGACGTAGGCGGCGCCGGCCGCGAACGCCGAGGCCACCGCGGCCGGCGTGCCCAAGCCCCCTCCCACGCCCACGCGGGGCGGGAGCGCATAACCGTGCTCCTCGGACACCTCCCGCGCGAGCGCGATCATGCGCGGAAGCAGCACCGGGAGCGGGCGGTTGTCCGTATGCCCGCCCGAGTCCGCCTCGACGGTCAGGTCCTCGGCCACGGGCACCCGCCGCGCGAGCGCCGCCTCCTCGGGCGTGATCCGCCCCTCCTCGACCAGCGCCCTCAGCATCCCGTCCGGTGCCGGGGACAGGAAGGGCCGGGCCACCTCGACGCGGGAGACCTTGGCGAAGAGGTGCGTGCGGCGGCGGACCTCCCCCCGGGGGCCCTGCTCGAGGCCCTTCGCGGCGAGCCACACGACCGCCGGCGAGAGCCGCATGAACGCCGACGCGGACACGTTTCGCACACCGCGCGCCAGCATCAGCTCCGCGAACTCCATCTCCAGGTGCGGCTCCTGCGGGCTGTGGATCAGGTTCGCGCCCCAATTCGGGACGCCAGGCCCCAGCGCCTCCCGGATCCGCGCGATCGCCTCGTCGATGACCGGGATCGGCAGGCCGGCGCTGCCGAAGAAGGCCATCAGACCCGCCCGGGCCGCCGCGACGACCATCTCGACGGTCGCGATCCCCCGGGCCATCTCGCCCACCACGTAGGGGAAGCGGCAGCCGTGCGCGGCGCCGAAGGACCGGTCCCCCAGCCACTCCGGATAGACCGGCGGCAGCACCCCGACCAGCGCCTCGTCGCCCCCGAGCGGCTCGGCGAGCCTCCCGTCCGGCAGCAGGCCGCTCACCCGCACGCCCCTCGCGCTCCCGACGAGCGCCACGGGCTCGCGCACGGACACCCCTCCGGGGCCGGGCGCCGGCCGGAAGGGGGCGGGCGCCGCGGGGGGCGGGGCCGTCGCTGGACC
>JBFFWJ010000002.1:0-22547 GCA_041570315.1 Longimicrobiales bacterium
GCCATGGCAGCGCTCCCGTTGACCGCTCACGAGCGCTGCGGCTATGTTTTCAAGCTCGTCTCCAGACGTGAACCATGATGACTCGGGCTGGCAGGAATGAAGCCGACATACAGGCCTCGCAACCGCAAGCGCGTGAACAAGCACGGCTTCCGGGCGCGGATGAAGACGGTCGGGGGGCGCAAGACCCTGAATCGCCGGAGGCGGCGGGGGCGCGCGCGGATCACGGTGAAGGTCGGCGGCAAGTAGGGGCCGGCCCGGCGGAGCGCGGCGAGCGGCTTCCGCGCGACGCTCGCTTGCGACGCGGCTCGGAGATCAGGGGGTTGCTGAAGCGGGGGAGGCGCAAGAGGACCTCGAATGTCGACGTCTTCTTCGGCGCTTCCCCCGCTTCGCGTTCCCGCCTCGGGCTCATCGTGCCCAAGCACGGGCGCGGAATCGTGGAGCGGAACAGGCTCAAGCGCCGTTTGCGGGAGATCGGACGCCGCCAGGTGCTCCCCAGGCTGGAGGGGTGCGGTCAGGAAATGGACGTTCTGATCCGGGCCCGCGGCGCGGCGTACCTGGCGGGCTTCGAGAGCCTGGCGCGGGAGGTGATGGACGCAGTGGAGGCAATATGCTCGCGAGGGTTCTGATCGCCTGCGTGCGGCTGTACCAGGCGGGGATCTCCTCATGGACTCCTCCGACCTGCCGGTTCACGCCGACCTGCTCGTCGTATGCCATCGAGGCCCTGAGGGAGCATGGAGCCCTGCGTGGCGCCTGGCTGGCGGCACGGCGGATCGGCCGTTGTCATCCGTGGGGCGGGTTCGGCTTCGATCCCGTGCCGAGCGCGCACGCGGAAGCAGGTGAGGCGGACCGGCTCCGGGCGGCCGGAGGCGACGGGATGAGCGCAGCATGAGGACGGAGGCCCGGTTCGCCCTCGCGGTGTTCTTGATGCTGATCGTCCTGGTCGGCACGAACCGCCTCTTCCCGCCGATCGTGCCCGAGGACGCCCTCTCGGGGGACAGCGTCTCGGCGGACTCGATCGGGGAGAGCGCACCGGGCGGGCGGGCGACGCTTCCGGAGCTCCCGGTTGCCGCTCCGGCACCCGCGATCCCGAGCGGCGCGGCGGCCGCCTCGGGCCCCGAGCCCGGGGTGGAGGAGAGCGTGGCGGAGCGGATCGTCGCGGTCGAGGGCCCGCTGTACCGGCTCTCGTTCAGCAGCTTCGGCGCCCGGCTGCAGTCCGCTGAGATGACGCGATTCGAGGCGCTGAACCACGCAGGGGTGGTCGACCTCGTGCCCGAGGGCGCCAGCGGATACCTGAGCCACAAGATCGTGGTGGGGTCCGATACCGTGGACCTGTCCGCCGTCCCCTACTCGGTCGAGCCGGAGGACGGGGTGCGGCTCGACCCGGAGGGTGGCCCGCGCACGCTGAGCTTCTCGTATCAGCACCCGACGGCGGACTTCCGTTTCGAGGTCGACTACACGTTCGATCCGGAGCTGTACGCGGTCGTGGTGTCGGGGCGGGTGCGCGGGGTGGACGACGCGCTCCTGGTGACGGACCTGGGTGAGGGGCTGGCCTTCGCGGAGGCGGATTCGGTGCAGGAGGCCCGCCTCATGGCTTACGTCTACAACCACCTCCAGGACGGCATCGAGTCGACGGAGGTGTTCGGTGCGGACGCGGAGATCGTGCCGGGCCCGCTGCTGTGGGCGGCGTTCAAGAGCAAGTTCTTCGTGCTGGCGCTCCTCAGCGGCGAGAGCGAAGAGGCCACGACGGAGGTGAGCTACCTGGGTGGGCTCATCGTCCGCGAGGGCGAGCTCGCCGACCGGGTGCGCGTGGGGGCGGCGCAGACGATCGCCAACGACGGGACGTTCGCGTATCGGCTCTTCATGGGGCCTCAGGAGTACGCGCGGCTGTCGTCTCTCGGGCAGGGGATGGAGGAGGTGAACCCGTACGGGTGGCGCTTCTTCCGGCCGATCATCCGCCCGTTCGTCTCGGTCATCATGACGATCCTCGTCTTCCTGCACACGCAGCTCACGCTGGGCTACGGGTGGGTGCTGGTCGTCTTCGGCGTCCTGATGCGGATCGTGCTCTTCCCGCTGAACCACAAGGCGATGAAGGCCCAGCTGCGCAACATGGCGGTGCAGCCGCTGGTCCAGGAGATCCAGACGAAGCACAAGGAGAATCCCGAGAAGCTGCAGAAGGAGATGATGAAGCTGTACCGCGAGCACGGGTTCAATCCCCTCGCGGGCTGCCTGCCGATGCTGCTGCCCTGGCCGGTGCTGATCGCGCTCTTCTTCGTGTTCCAGAACACGATCGAGCTTCGCGGCGTCGACTTCCTCTGGCTTCCCGACCTCTCGGCGAAGGATCCCTTCTACATCCTGCCGATCATCCTCGCCGTCTCGATGTTCCTGATGCAGTGGGTCAGCTTGCGCTCGCTGGACGCGCCGAACCCGCAGATGAAGATGATGATGTACATCATGCCTCCCATGATGCTCTTCATCTTCGCGAACCTGGCGAGCGGCCTGAACCTGTACTACGCGACCGCGAACATCGCGACGATTCCCCAGCAGGTGTGGATCGCCAGCGAGCGCAAGAAGATGCAGGGCAAGCCGCCGCCCAAGCTGTCGAGCGACTGACGCGGGGCGTGCCGTGGACGTCGACACCATCGCGTCCGTGTCGACCGCGCCCGGGGTGGGAGCGATCGGGGTCGTGCGTGTCTCCGGACCGGGCGCGCTGCCGGTGCTGCTGCGCATCGCCCCGGAGCTGCCCCGGGCTCCGGAGCCCCGCCGGGCCACGCTGATCCGGCTGGTGGACCGGGAGGACGGGGCTCCGCTCGATCGCGCGCTGGCCACGTTCTTCGAGGGCCCCGCGAGCTACACGGGCGAGGACATGGTGGAGCTGTCCTGTCACGGCGGCTGGCTCGTTCCCGAGCTGGTGCTGGACGCGTGCTTGCGCGCGGGTGCGCGGAGGGCTGAGCCGGGGGAGTTCACCCGGCGCGCCTATCTTCGGGGAAAGCTCGACCTCCTCCAGGCGGAGGCGATCGCGGACCTGGTCGAGGCGAGGAGTCGCGCGCTCCAGAGGGCGGCGCTGGGGCAGCTCGAGCGCGGCCTGTCGGACCGGCTTGCCGGGCTGCGGGAGCGGCTGCTGGGTCTCGAGGCGATGCTGGTGCATCACATCGACTTCCCCGAGGAGGACGACGCGCCGGTGCCGATCGTACGGATCGCGGAGGAGGGGGACGCGCTCGTGCAGGATCTGGATGCGATCCTCGCGACGGCCCCCGAGGGCGAGCTGCTGCGCGACGGAGCGCTGGCCGTCTTCGCCGGCCGCCCGAACGTCGGCAAGTCCTCCTTGTACAACGCGCTCCTCGGTGAGGATCGCGCGATCGTCACGGCCGAGCCGGGGACGACGCGCGACGCGCTGGAGGCCTCGGCGCAGCTGGGGGGCTTTCCGTTCCGGTTGGTGGACACGGCGGGGCTGCGGGACGCGGGCGGGGTGGTCGAGCGGCTCGGCATCGAGGTCGCGCGCCGGTACCTCGAGCGGGCCGACCTGATCCTGTTCTGCGTGCCGGCCGGGGAGGAGGCGATGGAGGAGGAGGCGGGGTTCCTCGACGCCGTGTCCGGGACTCCGGTGGTCGTCGTCGAGACGAAGGCAGACGAGGCGGCGGGAGCCGCGGGAGGTGTGCCGCCCGTGGCGAAGGGTCGCACGCTCGCCGGTCACGTGCGCGTGTCGGTCGTTTCGGGTGAGGGCCTCGATCGACTCAAGAGCCTTCTGCCCGAGCTCGTCTACTCGTCGGTCGTGCAGGCGGGGGCCGGCGCGCCCGTCGTGACGCGGGCGCGGCACGCCCGCGGCCTGCGCGGAGCCCGCGACGAGATCGCGGCGTTCCGGGGCGCGCTGCTGGACGGCTTGCCGGCGGAGGTCGCGGCCACGCATCTCAGGCTCGCGGAGGCGGCCGTCGAGGAGATTCTCGGGGTCGTATCCGTCGACGACGTCCTGGACGTGGTCTTTCGGGACTTCTGCATCGGGAAATGACGGACCGGGAGGAGGGAGGGATCGAGGCCCGCTCCTATCGTGTACGGGGGCGCGTGCAGGGCGTCGGGTTCCGCTGGTGGACGAGGAGCACGGCCGAGCGCCTGGGGGTGTCGGGGAGCGTACGGAACCTCCCGGACGGCACCGTCGCCGTGCGAGCGTACGGACCTCGGGAGGCCCTCGACATTTTGGAGGATATGCTGCGTGCCGGGCCTCGTGCGGCTCGGGTCGACGGTGTCGACCCGGGCCCGGCGGAGGCGTGGATCGGGCCCTTGCCACCCGATTTCAGAATCGACGGATAGAAGCGCGACTATGATGCGGACGAGCGGATGGGCGAGCGATACGACGTGATCGTGGTGGGAGGCGGACACGCCGGCACGGAGGCTGCTGCGGCCGCCGCGCGGGCGGGTGCGCGCACGCTCCTGGTCACGCCGGACCTGGCGCGCATCGGGCAGATGAGCTGCAACCCCGCGATCGGCGGCGTGGCAAAGGGTGTCGTGGCCAGGGAGGTCGATGCGCTCGGGGGCGTGATGGGCCGGGCCACGGATGCGTCGCGGATTCAGTTCCGCATGCTGAACCGGTCCAAGGGGCCCGCTGTGTGGGGGCCGCGGGCCCAGTGTGACCGCACGCTCTATCCGATCGCCGTGCGCCGGGTGCTCGACGGGCTGCCGGGGCTGGATCTCTTCCAGGAGATGGTCGCGGACGTGGTGGCGGACGGCGAGGGCGTGCGCGGGGTACGGACGCGAGGTGGGCTGACGTTCGAGGCTTCCGCCGTGGTCGTCACGACCGGCACGTTCCTGCGCGGCCGGATCCACGTGGGAGGCGAGGCCCGCCGAGGGGCTGGCCGCGCCGGGGAGGCGCCCTCCCTGGAGCTCGCCGAGTCGATCGAAGGCCTCGGCGTTCGCGTGGCGCGGTTCAAGACCGGAACGCCCCCACGCGTCGACGGCAGAACCGTCGATTTCGAGCGACTCGAGCGGCAGGACGGTGACCCGCTCGCCTACCGCTTCTCGGCATACGTGGAGGAGCCGATTCCCGAGCAGCGCCCGTGCTGGATTGCCTGGGCGGGTGAGGGCTTGAAGGACGTCGTCTCGCGCAACCTGAAGCGCAGCGCGCTCTACGGTGGCGAGATCTCGGGTCGGGGCCCGAGATATTGTCCGTCGATCGAGGACAAGGTGGTCCGGTTTCCGCAGGCGCCGAGGCATCAGGTGTTCCTCGAGCCGGAGGGGCTGCACACCACCGAGCTCTACGTCAACGGCCTGTCGACCTCGCTTCCCGCGGAGGTCCAGCTCGAGTTCCTGCGCACGATTCCGGGTCTCGAGGACGTGCGCATGACCAAGGTGGGGTACGCGATCGAGTACGATTACTTTCCCCCGAGCCAGCTGCGAGCGTCGCTCGAGGTCAGGGCGTTGCCCGGGCTCTTCTTCGCCGGTCAGATCAACGGGACCACCGGATACGAGGAGGCGGCCGGGCAGGGCATCGTCGCCGGCTTCAACGCAGCGCTGCGTGTTCGGGGCGAGCCACCGCTCCTCCTCGAGCGGGACCAGGCGTACATCGGAGTGCTCATCGACGACCTCGTGACCCGCGGCGTCGACGAGCCCTATCGCCTGTTCACGTCGCGGGCCGAGTTTCGACTCCTGCTGCGGCAGGACAATGCCCCATCCCGGGTCGGCACGCTTGCGCGAGACCGGGGCCTGCTGACCTCCGAGCAGGAAGCCGCGCTGGGTCGCAGGCTGCGGGACGAGGAGCGCCTGCTGGTCTGGTTCGGGGAGGCGAAGATCCGGCCGGAGCGCGCGGAGGCACACCTGCGCCTGGACGGGTCCGGCCCGCTCAGGCAGCCGGCACGTGCGGCGGAGCTCCTGAAGCGACCCGGGATCCGCGCGCACGAGCTGGTCGTTGCGGCGGATCGGCCGCTCCCGGAGGTTTCACCGGACGCCCTCGCGGCGGTCGAGGTCGAGCTGAAGTACGCCGGGTACGTGGAGCGGGAGCGCGAGCGGGCACTTCGGCTGCGCGAGCAAGCGGACTTCGGTCTCGATGCGGATCTTCCGTACATGGAGCTGCAGACGATGTCCTACGAGGCCCGGGAGAAGCTCACGGCGCTGCGGCCGTCCACGCTCGCCCAGGCGGCGCGGGTCCCGGGCGTTTCGCCCGCCGATCTCCAGAACCTCATCCTGGAGGTACGGCGCTGGCGGGCGTCCCGGAGCGGCGGATCGCCTGCCCGGCGGACGCCCCCCTCGGAAGGTCGGGACGGAGGAAGCTGAGCGGGCGTTCCCTGTGCCTTGCGACGTTGCGGGGGCCGGGAGGTTCGCACGTCGCGGGGGTCGCGAGGGGCGGTGGCCCGTGGGCGATCACCGCCGGGGTTTCACGTGAAACGCTGAAGCAGGGTTCGCGCGGAATCGGGCATCCGGGGGCGAATCCCCGCTTTGGTTGGCCGGCATGCGCTGCCACGACCTCGACTGTGAGAGGGCGCGGGATGTTGTGGGCTGCGGCGGTGTTTCACGTGAAACGCTACAAGATCTCAGAGGCGCGTGACCCTCGCGAGCGCCCCGGCCTGGCCCCGGCAACGATCTGGTGACGGACCCCGGCGGGCATTGCCCCATGGCGCCGCGGCCCCATCACGTTCCTTGGCTCCCCACGACGCAGCACGGCCGGGCCCTCGGGAAGTCGCCTCGACTACGGGGCCCACGGGGCGCGCAGCGAGGACCACCGGACGCTTGCAGGGGGTCCCGTCACGGACGTACTCGCGCTCGAACGGCCGAGGCTCCTGCAACACCACCCCCGCTTACGGTCGTCGTTGCAGCTCCAGACGGGCCCGCGCCTCCTCATCCTCTCCGTCGAGGTTGAAGTCGAAGCAGGTCGGGCCCTCGAGCGTCAGGAAGTTGGGGCCCGAGAAGGAGTACTCCGAGCTGGCCGGACACGGGTTCGGTCCGTTGGGGCGCAAGGTGAGGAACGCACCCGAGACGATGAGCTGTCCGATCTCCACGAAGGGATCGAGCGTCGTGCCCTGACCGTCCCCGAGCACGAGGGTCGCCGTATACAGCCCGCTCGGCTGAATGTTGATGTTGAAGGATCCGTTTTCCAGGAGATCGGCGACCACCGCGGGCTCAGCCACGCTCGTGACGCGGAAGACGACCGCGTCCCAAGTCCCGACGAAGGGCTGCACGGCCGAATCGGGTCCGGCCTCCACGGGGCCGCCCCCACCGCACCCTGCGACGACCGCGAGCGCCACCAGCCAGCCCATCCATCCATTCCTTCGCAGCCGCATGCCTTCGATCCTCGTCCTCAACGGTCGCCGCCGGCCGACCAGCGGGGGCTCCTGCGAGCCACCGGTGCCGGGGGTCCGCTCGCTCGACTGCTAAGGTCGACGTACCCCGACGGGAGGTCAAGCTTCCGTGAGGAGGAGAGACGACGCATGACTCCGCGACGCCTCGGCGCCCCCACTCAGGCGCCCGACAAGCTCCTGCGGCGCAGCGGGTTGCGCCACATGGTTCCCTCCTCCTCGTCGCCTTCCCTCGCCGTAGCTCTGGCCATGGCATCGGGGGGTCTCCTCGCGCCCGCGAGCATGGCGTCGGCAACGAGGCCCACCAGGCTCGTGCGGAGCTTCCCCGGGGCCTGCGGTGTTTCCTTTCCCGCCCGCTCCCTATATTCCGGTTCTTCACCACCGCTCGAGGGGGGCATGTCGCACGTCATCGCCATCGCGAATCAGAAGGGGGGAGTCGGCAAGACGACGACCGCGATCAACCTCGGCGCCGCGCTCGCGGTGGCCGAGAAGAAGACGCTCGTGATCGACATCGACCCCCAGGGGAACGCGACGAGTGGGCTAGGCGTAGAGGTACGCCGGTCCCGACCTACCATATATAGTGTCCTGATCGGTCGAAGCACCCTGCCCGACGCCGTCCTCGAGCCGGTCCATTTCCCCTGCCTGAGCGTCGTACCCTCCACACGCGATCTCGTCGGCGCCGAGATCGAGCTCGTTTCGGCCTTCGGACGGGAGACGATCCTCCGCAACGCCCTCGAGGACGTCCGCGAGGGCTACGACTTCATCCTCGTGGACTGCCCGCCCTCGCTCGGGCTGCTCACGCTGAACACGCTGACGGCAGCCGATTCCGTTCTGATCCCGATTCAGTGCGAGTTCTACGCGCTCGAGGGGCTGAGCCAGCTCCTGAATACCGTCCGGCTCGTCCAGAAGGGCCTCAACCCCGAGCTGGAGATCGAGGGCGTATTGCTCACCATGTACGACAAGCGGCTCAACCTCTCCCGCCAAGTCGCCGAAGAAGCGCGGGAGTACTTCGGCGCCAAGGTCTACCACACCGCGATCCCTCGGAACGTCCGGCTCGCCGAGGCGCCCAGCTTCGGGCAGCCGATCGTGGAGTATGACGTCGTGTCGGCGGGGGCCCAGGCGTACCTGGCCCTCGCGCACGAGGTGATCGATCGGAAGGATCGCGCTCAAGCTGCGATCGGTGCCGGAGCCGGCTCGTGAGCCGCGACCGTCTGGGCCGCGGGCTGGGGGCGCTCCTGGGCGAGTACCTGGAGCCCGAAGCGGCGGCCGGGGAAATCCTGCGGGTGGCGGTCTCGGCCATCGTGCCGAACCCGCTGCAGCCGCGGCGCGTGTTCACGGAGTCCGAGCTGGACGAGCTCAGCGAGTCGATCCGAGAGAACGGACTCCTTCAGCCGCTCGTCGTTCGGCCGGCGCCGGGCTCCTCCGATCGCTTCGAGCTGGTGGCCGGCGAGCGCCGGCTGCGGGCCGTCGCGCGGCTCGGCTGGCGCGAGGTCCCGGTGATGGTGCGGGATGCCGACGACGACACGCTCCTCGTGCTCGCCCTGGTGGAGAACCTTCAACGCGAGCAGCTCAATCCCATCGAGGAGGCGGAGGGGTACGCGGCGCTTGGCGCGAAGTTCGGGATGAAGCCGGCAGAGATCGCCCGCTCCGTCGGGAAGGACCGCTCCACGGTCGCCAACCTCGTCAGGCTCCTCAACCTGCCGCCCTCGATCCGTGAGATGCTGGAAGGGGGTGCGCTGACCCAGGGACATGCGCGGGCGTTGCTCTCCCTCGAGGACGCGGTGCAGGCCGGCGAGCTCGCCCGGCGCGCGGTCAGGGAAGGCTGGTCCGTGCGGGAGATGGAGCGGCGTGTGGCACGCGCCGCGGGGGCGCTTCGCAAGAAAACCGCCAAGCCCAAGAGCCCGGTCGTGCGCGCCCTGGAGGATGCGCTCCAGGAGCACCTCGGCACCCGGGTCAGCGTGAAGCAGAGCCGGGCGGGGCAGGGCTCGATCGAAATTCGCTATCACGATGCAGACGACTTCGGGCGTATCTTCGAGCTCATCACCCGGCGCGCGATCTCGGAGGTCGTCGAATGAAGGAGGGTTCGGTCAGGCGGACGCTTACGCTGATGATCGTTCCCGATGGCGGACGCGAGACCAAGACGATCAAGCTGTCGTATCGGATGCTCCGCGGCTTGGCTGCGCTCGGCGTTCTCGCGACCCTCGCGCTGACCGTCATGGCCGGGAGCTGGTGGTATCTCGCTGCCCGCGCGGCCCGCGCGGTCGAGCTGCAGCGCGAGGTCGAGATCATGGCGCTGGACCGCGCCCGCGTCGAGGCGCTGGTCCGACGCCTCGAGACGATCGAGGAGCAATACGGAAACATCCGGGGCCTGTTCGGATCGGCGGAGCTGGACGTGCCGTCGGGGGTCTGGCTGCCCCCCGTGACGACCGCCCGGCGCTCGGGGTCCAGCGAGGAGCGCCCCGAGGGCGGACCGACCGTCCCCTCGGCATGGCCGCTGACCGAGCGGGGCTTCGTGACCCAGGGCCTGCACGAGGGGATGGGCGGCGACCATCCCGGCCTGGATATTGCTGTTGCAAGTGATTCGTATATCCGCGCCGCGGGTGGCGGCACGGTCATCGATGTCGGCGAGGACGCCGTCTACGGGCGCTTCGTCGTGATCGACCACGGGGGGGGCTACGCGACCTTGTACGGCCACGCGTCCATGAACCTCGTCAGCCTCGGACAAAAGGTCCGGGAGCGGCAGGTAATTGCGCTGAGCGGGTCCACCGGACGCTCGACGGGTCCGCACCTCCACTTCGAGGTGCTGGTCGACGGAGAGCCCGTCGACCCGCTCTCGTTCGTCGAGCAGCCGACCTAGCCGTGGGCAGCGCCCCCCACCTGCTCCCCCGGCGCTGCTCCGTTCGGGCCCCCGTTGCCCGGCGACGGCGGGGCGCAGGGCGACCGCAGCAGCCCTTCCTCCCACGATCGAACCAGCACTGACGAGGCGCCCCATGGCACGCGACCGCGACAACAATCCGACAGCTCCCGAATCCGTGATCTCGATCATCGGACCGGGCATGACGATCGTCGGCGACTGCGAGACGGACGGCACCGTGCGCGTCGAGGGCACGGTCAAGGGATCGATCAGCGCCGGAAAGGCCGTGGTCGTGGGAAGACAGGGTCACGTGTCCGGGGACATCAACACGCAGGACGCCGTGATCTCGGGCCGCGTGGACGGCCGGCTGTCCGCGGCCTCACGGCTCGAGCTCCAGGCCACGTGTCACATCGAGGGTGAGGTCCACACGCGGCGCATGCAGCTCGAAGAGGGTGCGGTCCTGAACGGCACGGTACACATGAGCGGCGACGTCTCGGTACCGGCATCGAAGGGCGACCGCCTGCCGAGGCCGACGGTCGTGGAAGAGGAGGAGGCCAGGGAGCACGCGGGCGCGCGGTCCTGAGCCTTTTCCCCAGTCCGGCCATCCACGTCCATCGAAAGGGCCGACCCGGGCTCGCACGCCGCAAGTCATTGTAGTGCAGCGCTTTGCGTGTGCCCGGCCACACCTCGCAGCCGTCTCCCCCTGTCGCCCATGACGGCTTTCCCACAGCTTTTCCACTCGGCGACGGCTCCTTCGCGCCGGCGCGGCCCCCGAGCGCGGCCGTCGAGCCAAGAACGGAGCCCTGCCCGCACCGGTGACCGCTCCCGACCGACCCGAGCCCGAAGCCACGGCAGATGCAACTAGAATCTTTGCTCCAATATCTGGATGCGTATCTCGCCATCGCCGAGCATCCGGATTATCCCGCTGCGCTGAACGGACTGCAGGTCGCCGGGCCGGACGAGGTCCACCGCGTGGCGAGCGCGGTCGATGCGTCCGAAGCGTCGATCCGAGCCGCGGCCGAGGCGGGAGCCGACCTGCTGATCGTGCACCATGGTCTCTTCTGGGGCGGCCTCCAGCCGATCACCGGGCGCCTGCACCGTCGGGTCTCGGCGCTGATGTCGAACGGGGTGGCCCTCTACAGCGTGCACCTGCCGCTGGACAGCCACCCGGAGGTCGGCAACTGCGCCCTGCTCGCCCGCTCGCTGGGGATCGAGCTCGAGGGTCGCTTCGGGAGCTACGAGGACGCGGAGATCGGCTGGTGGGGCCGCCTCGCGGCCCCGTCGGACGTGGAAGCCCTCGCTCGTGCGTTGGGCCATGCGGTCGGGGCGGAGCCGCGGGTGCTGGGAGGTGGCCCGGAGCGCGTCGAGCGAGTCGGGGTGGTGACCGGCGGGGGCGGGTCGTTCATCTCCGAGGCCGCGGCCCTGGAGCTCGACGCATTCGTGACCGGCGAGGGCTCCCACCACCACTACTTCGACGCGATGGAGCTGGGGATCCACGTGCTGCTCGGCGGCCATTACGCGACCGAGACGTTCGGCGTCCGGGCTCTGGCCGAGCACCTGTCCGAGCGCTTCGGTCTGGAGTCGATCTTCCTCGATCAGCCGACCGGGCTGTAGTGGAGCGTTTCCGCCGCTTCGATGCCATGGGCGCGGCGACGCACCGGCGATGCCCGTGCGGGACTCCTCGACATCGCGGTGCTCACTCCACTAGCCTCCTTCCATCATCGCGTCGCGGGCGGCCTTGAACTCCTGGCCCTCGAGCCAATTGGGCCAGCCGTCGTCGGCCGCGACGTCGAGCAGGGTGAGCAGCGCGAGCGCTCCCTGCTGCACGGCCCCGCCGAAGACGAACTCGTCGCTGAACTCGTCCGAGGGCGCGTGATAGCGGTTGGCCGTGTAGTCCGCCTGGATCTCGTCGCCCCAGCCGGGCGGGCGGCCCACGTAGCTCCGCCCGTGCTCGACGTAGAGCGAGGGCACGCCGGCCTTGGCGAACGGGAAGTGGTCGGAGCGGAAGAAGAAGCCCTTCTCGGGCTCGGGCTCGGGCACGATCGTCAGGCCCAGCTGCGCCGCGCGGGGACGCACGAAGGCTCCCAGCTCGCTGCGCTCCTCTCCCTGCACGATCACGTCCGTGGTCTCACCCCACAGATTCGCCCCGTCGATGTTGATCTCCGCCACGGTGCGCCTCAGCGGGAAGAGCGGGTTCTGCACGTACCACTGGGCTCCGAGCAGCCCCTGCTCCTCCGCGGCGGTCGCGATGAAGACGACCGAGCGCTCGGGAGCCTCCGGCGCGCGCGCCAGCGCGGTGGCGAGGCTCATGAGCAGCGCGGTCCCCGAGGCGTTGTCGTACGCGCCGTTGTAGATGGAGTCCCCCTCGATCGCCTCCCCGATCCCGAAATGATCGTAGTGCGCCGTCACGGTGACGTACTCGTCGGGCCGCTCGGATCCCCGCCTCAGGCCCACGACGTTGCGCGTCTCGACGCGCCGCTGGGCGCTCCGGACCGCCGAGGACGCGGTCACGCCCGTGGGCACAGCGGTGAATCCCCGCCGCGCCGCTCCGGAGCGCAGCTCGTCGAAGTCGTGGCCGGCCGACGAGAGCACGCGGCGGGCCAGATCGAGTGAGATCCAGCCCAGGACGCCGGCCGGGGCGGGCGCCTGCGGATCCGGCGGCAGGGAGAACTGCTCGCCGGACCAGCCCCCTCGCACGACGCTCCAGGGATATCCCGCGGGCTCGGTCTCGTGCACGATCAGCGCACCCAGGGCCCCGCGCCGGGCCGCTTCCTCGTACTTGTAGGTCCAGCGGCCGTAGTAGGTCATCGCCAGCCCGCCGAAGAGCCCGGGCTCGGAGGCCGGCGCGGGCGGGTCGTTGACGAGGATGAGGAGGTACTTGCCGGCGACGTCGACGTCACCGAAGTCGTCCCAGTCGTTTTCCGGGGCCGTGATGCCGTAGCCCACGAAGACGAGCTCGGCCTCTCCTCCGGCCCCCTCGGCTTCCGGGTCGCCCGCGTTGAGCACGAACTCGTCGAGATAGCGGGCCGTCACGCGTCCGCCGGGCCCCGAGAAGGAGAGCCTCGCCGAGGTGGGATCGGTCGTGTAGCCGATCATGGGCACCGGCTGGAAGTACGAGCCCTGGGGGGCCTCGAGCCCCACGCTCGCGAAGTGCTCCGCGATGTACTCCGCCGCGAGGTCGCCTCCCGGGTGTCCCGGGCCGCGGCCCATGAGATCGTCGGAGGACAGAACCCGGGTGTGGGTCCCGATCTCCTCCGCGGTCAGCGCTTCGAGCGCCGCAGCGCCGGGATCCGAGGGCCGACCCTCGCCGCACGCTGCGCCGAGGACCATGACGACGACCAGGGAGCTCCATCGGGTGGTCACGCGCGCATCCTCCGTTCCGTTCGAGAGTCCGAGGGCCGTCCGAAGCCTATCGAGAAACCGGCCCGCCGGCCATCGCGACGGACCCCTCGAGACCGCCGGCGCCGAGAAGCGCCCGGCCCGGGGGGCGCCGCGCCGCGCATCGACGTCGGAGCAGGCCTCCGGGCCCGACGCTCGCGACGCGCGGCCACGTCCGGAAACATCTGTTGCCGGTGCCCCGGCGGTTGCCCATCTTGCATGCACTTGCGTCCAGGCTGCTCCGAAGCGGGCGCTCCCGCGCACCGGTACGGCGCGGCCCAAGGGGACGAAACCCAACCATCACGCGCACGATCCGCCCGCACCGATCGGTGGGGCGGCGGAGGACACGCCGATGACTCGCCGGCTCGGTACGGCGCTGACCGCGCTCCTTCTCATCCTGCACCCGCTGGCCGCGCAGACGGTTCCGACTCCGCGGGAGCACTTCGGGTTCGAGATCGGCTCCGACCGGACGCTCGCGGACTGGGGTGAGCTGACGTCGTACTTCGAGCGGCTGGCCGAGACCAGCCCCCGGGTCGCCGTGGACACGCTCGGCCTGACGACCGTGGGCCTCCCCTTCGTGATGCTGACGATCACCAGCCCGGACAACCACGGGCGCCTCGCCGAGCTTCGCGAGATCCAGACGAAGCTCGCCGACCCCCGGACGATCTCCGGCCGCGCCGAGCTCGAACGGCTCCTCGGCGAGGGCAGGACGGTGGTCCTGATCACCCAGGGGATTCACGCGACCGAGGTGGGCGCGAGCCAGATGTCGGCGAACCTCGCGTACGAGCTCGCGAGCTCGGACTCCGAGAAGGTCCTGGAGATTCTCGACAACGTCGTCCTCCTGCAGATCCCGTCCCTCAACCCGGACGGGCTCCAGTGGGTGGCCGACTGGTACATGGAGCACGTCGGGACGGAATACGAGGCCGCGCCCCTCCCCTGGCTGTACCACTACTACACGGGGCACGACAACAACCGGGACTGGTACGCGTTCACCCAGGACGAGACGATCCTCACGGTCACCGGCGCGCACAACGCGTGGCATCCGCAGATCGTCCACGACGTCCACCAGATGGGGGGCTCGGGCGCGCGCATCTTCTTTCCGCCCTACATCGAGCCGTGGGATCCCAACATCGACCCGGCGCTCACCTCCGCGGTCAGCCAGCTCGGGACGTACATGGCGGCGGAGCTCTCCGCGCAGGGCAAGAGCGGCGTGGTCGTGAACGCCATCTACGACGCGTTCACCCCGGCTCGGGCGTACATGCACTACCACGGGGCGGCCAGGGTCCTCTCGGAGACGGCCTCCGCCGACATGGCGACGCCGGTCGAGGTCTCGCCGGACCGGCTGGGTCCGGGGCGCAACTACGACGCGAGCCGCCGTTCGTGGAACTTCCCCGACCCGTGGCCCGGCGGCTCCTGGGGGCTTCGCGACATCGTCGAGTACCAGAAGGCCGGGGCGATGGCGCTGCTGACGAACGCGGCGAAGAACCGCAGGTACTGGCTCGAGAACTTCCACGGGGTCAACAGGCGCGCCGTCGACAAATGGGAGGAGTGGCCGGACGCCTGGGTGATCCCCGCCGGCCAGGGCAACGAGGCGGGGGTCGCCTACGCGCTTCGGGTCCTCACCATGGCCGACGTGGAGGTCCACCGGGCGGAGGCGCGCTTCACCATGGATGGCGTGTCCTTCCCGGCCGGCAGCTGGGTGATCCCGATGCGCCAGCCCTGGGCCGGCTTCGCGAATACGATGCTCGAGATCCAGCGCTATCCGGACCTGCGGGAGTACCCGGGCGGCCCGCCCCTGCGCCCCTACGACGTGACGGCGCACACGCTGGGCTACCTGCTGGACTTCGAGGCGGTCGCCGTGGACGGGCCGCTCGACGTCGCCCTCTCCGAGCCGATCTCCGTCCCGGGCTTCGCCTTCGAGCTTCCCGAGCATCTCCGCGGAGAGGGCGCGCCGCGTATCGCGATCTACAAGTCGTGGCAGGAGCCGATGCCGGAGGGGTGGCAGCGGTGGGTCTTCGACCAGCACGAGCTCGCCTACGACACCCTGCACGACGCCGACATCCAGGGGGGGGCGCTGGCGGAGTACGACGTGCTCCTCTTCCAGGCGCAGGGCGCGAGGTCGATCCTGGAGGGCTTCGCCCCGGGGCGGGTCCCGCCGGAGTACTCGGGGGGGCTGGGCAGCGGAGGCGCCGCGGCGGTCGCGGCCTTCGTCCGCGGCGGTGGCCGCGTGGTCGCGGTGGAGGAAGCCACCGACTTCGTGCGCGACCTGTTCGACCTGGAGGTCCGGGACGCGACCGCTTCACTCCCGACGACGGACTTTTACATTCCCGGTTCGATCCTGCGCCTCGAGCTCGAGGCCGAGTCCGAGATCACCGAGGGCATGCGCGACGAGGTCGCCGCCTGGTACTGGAGGAGCAGCATGGCCTACGACGTCGCCGATCCCCGTGCGCGCGTGGTCGCGCGCTACGGCTCCGGGGATCCTCTCCTGTCCGGTTGGGTGATGGGCGGAGAGCACGTCGCCGGGAGGCCCGCCATCGTCGAGGCCACGATCGGCCGGGGGTCCGTGGTGCTCTTCGGCTTCCAGCCGAACTACCGGGCACAGACGCTCGCGACGTGGCCCCTCCTGTTCAACGCGCTGCGCCGATGAGCGGGTCGGGCAAGGGGCCCTTCTGCCCCGAATGCCGGGCGCCGGCCACCGGGAACTTCTGTCAGCAGTGCGGGGCGAAGCTGGGCGGCCGGTTCTGCAACCAGTGCGGCGGCAAGGTCTCGGGCGGCGCCGCGTTCTGCAATCAGTGCGGCCAGAAGCTCGACGGTCGCGGAGGCGGTCACGGGGGCGCGCACCGGTCCGCCGCCGCCGCCGCCTTCCGGGGCCAGAACCTGCCCTGGTGGATCGCCGGAGCCGCCATGTTCGTCCTGATCATGGTCGTCGGCGTGTCGATGGTGCGCCCGGCCGGCCCCGCGGGAGGAGCGGGACCCGCGGGAGGAGCGGTCGTCCCGGCCACGGGCGCCGGCGTCGCGCCGGACATCTCCAACATGACGCCGATCGAGGCGGCGACCAGGCTCTTCAACCGCGTCATGCAGTCGGTCTCGTCCGGAGACTCCGCCCAGGCGCAGGCCTTCCTGCCGATGGCGATCGCGGCCTACGAGCGCGCCAGGCCGTTGGACCACGACGGGCTCTTCCACCTGTCGATGCTCAACCGCACGGCCATGAACCTCGAAGCGGCGCTCGACAACGCCCGGGAGGTGCTCGAGGAGGATCCCAATCACCTTCTCGCCCTGGCCGCCGCGGCGGAGGCCGCGATCGAGCTCGGGCTGGAGGACGAGGCGGCGGAGCACTACCGGCAGATCCTGCAGATCTACGACGAGGAGCGGACGCGGCCCCTCGAGGAGTACGACATGCACTCCCAGATCGTCGACGTGCTCAAGCAGGACGCCGAGCGGTACCTGGCGGGGCGCTGACGCCGGGTCCCGCGACACGGGCATGCGTGTCTTCCTGACCGGCGGCACCGGGCTCCTCGGCTCCCACCTCGCCGGGGAGCTCCGTGCCCTCGGTCACGAGGTGGTCGCGCTGCACCGGCCTGGGTCGGACGCGCGCTTCCTCGGCGAGCTGGGATGCGACCTCGCCGAGGGTGACGTCCGTGACGATGCGGATGCCCTCGCGCCCCTCATGGAGGGCTGCTCGCACGTCGTGCATTCGGCGGCGATCGTGTACGGAAGCGGCGAGTGGCGGGAGGTGGGGGCGGTGAACGTCGCCGGGACCCGCAACGTGCTGTCTGCTGCGGCGCAGGCCCGGGTGGGTCATGCCCTGCACGTGTCCTCGGTCGCCGTCTACGGCGCCGTCGCGGGCGCCATCGACGAAAGCTCGCCCACCGACTCGCAGCTGGCGCCCGGCGACCTCTATGCGCGCTCCAAGCGAGAGGCCGAGGCGGTGGCGCGCGGAATCGAGGCCGACCGGGGGCTCCCGGTCACCGTCGTCCGCCCCGCTGCCGTCTACGGTGAGCGTGACCGCCTCATGGCGCCGGCGCTGGCGCGTCTCCTGCGGCTTCCGCTGGTGCCGCTGCTGGGGCCGGGCTCGCATCCCCTGCCCGTGGTCTACGCGGGCAACGTGGCCCGGGCGCTTCGCCTGGCGCTGCAGGCGGCCCGGGGCCGGGCGACCTACGACATCGGCCTGGACCGGGCGCTGACGCAGCGTCAGCTCTTCGAGGGATTGGCCGACGGGATGGGCCTGAGCCCTCGCCTTTTCCGCCTTCCGGCCGGGGCCGTGCGCGCCGTGGGCGACCTTCTCGGCCGCATGCACGTGCGCGCCCCCGGCGCCCGGCACCTGTCCTTGAGCCGGGTGACCCGCCTCGCCCTGACCGAAAACCCCTATCCTTCGAGGCGCATCCGCGCCGAGCTGGGCTGGGATCCCACGCACAGCCACGCGGAAGCGCTCAGGCGGACGGGCCGATGGCTCGTCCGCGGCGACCGCGCCGACCGACCCGAGATGGAGCCGGAGCCTGCATGAACGACCGCGTCTTCGACCCGAGCGCCGACCCTTCCGAGCCCTTCCCGCACGAGTTCGAGACCGAGGACGAGCGGCTCCTGCAGAGCATCGAGGAGCTCGACGCCCTCGGCAAGGACGCGTGGCGCGTCTTCCGCATCATGGGCGAGTTCGTCGAGGGATTCGAGGAGATGGGCTCGATTGGAACGGGCGTTTCAATTTTCGGCTCCGCGCGCACGCGCCCCGACGATGCGGCGTACCAGGCGTGCGTGGAGACCGCCCGCCTCCTCGGTGAGGCGGGCTTTTCGATCATCACCGGGGGCGGACCGGGAATGATGGAGGCGGCCAACCGCGGCGCCCGCCTGGCGGGCGTCGCGTCGGTCGGGTGCAACATCGAGCTGCCCTTCGAGCAGCGAAGCAACGAGTATCTGGATCACTCCATCGACTTCCGGTACTTCTTCGTCCGGAAGACGATGTTCGTGAAGTACGCCTGCGCGTTCGTGATCTTCCCGGGCGGCTTCGGGACGATGGACGAGCTCTTCGAGGCGCTCACGCTCATCCAGACGAACAAGGTGCGCGACTTCCCGGTCGTCCTCTTCGGGTCGGCCTATTGGTCGGGGCTGCTCGACTGGATCCGGACCACGATGCTGCCGCAGGGCAAGATCGCCTCCGAGGACCTCGACCTGATCTTCCTGACCGACGATCCGGCCGAGGTCGCCCGGCACATCTCCGAACGCCAGCAGGAGCACCACCGGACGCGCCGGCAGCGCGGCAGGAGGCGCAGAGGATACCGCAGGGGCTCGCGGTAGCCGAGCTCTCCGGCGGCGGGCGCCGCGGCGTGGGCCGCGCCCGCGCCGGCTCGCGGCGGGTCCCGGCCGGCCTCGCCCCGGCCTTGTGAGCCCAGGCCGCGTGGGCTTTCGTTCCTAGCTCCGCCCGCAACCAGGGTGGATCGGCCGGAGCTCGACAGGCAGGTCAGCGGTGAGCACAGAAGCGGACGCGCCCGGAGGGTACGCGCCGGCGGGCAAGGACACCGGCGTGGTCAAGCCCAAGGGCACCTCCAGGATCAGGGCCCACCGGGGCCTCGCCACGATCGACATTCGGTCCCGCAAGCCGTCGTGGCTGAAGGTGCGCTCGCCGGGAGGTCCCAACTACCTGCGCCTCAAGCGGACGATGCGCTCGGAGAGCCTCCACACCGTGTGCGAGGAGGCGGGCTGCCCGAACATCGGCGAGTGCTGGGAGGCCGGCACCGCGACCTTCATGATCCTCGGCGACGTCTGCACGCGCGCGTGCAAGTACTGCGGGGTGGCGCACGGGATGCCGACCGGGCTCGACGAGGACGAGCCGCGCCGCGTCGCGGAGACCGTCGCGGGGATGGGCCTCGAGCACGTCGTGATCACGAGCGTGAACCGCGACGAGCTTCCCGACGGCGGGGCCGGGATCTACGCCGAGACGATCCGGCGGATCCACGACGCCGTGCCCGGGTGCTCGGTGGAGGTGCTCGTCCCGGACTTCAAGGGAGACGAGCGGGCTCTGCGGACCGTCGTGGAGGCCGGGCCGGCGATCCTCGGCCACAACCTCGAGACGGTCCTGCGGCTGCATCCCGACGTCCGGCCGGGAGGCCGGTACTGGCGCTCGATCTCCTTCCTGGGGGCGGTCAAGCGGCTCGACGCCGGCATGCTGACCAAGACCGGCATCATCCTGGGGATGGGGGAGCAAGCCGACGAGATCCGAACGGCGATGGAGGACCTGCGCGAGGCCGCTGTGGACATCCTGACGCTGGGGCAGTATCTGCGTCCTTCGCCGATGCACGTTCCCGTGGCTCGTTGGGTCACACCCGACGAGTTCGCCATGTGGAAGCGGGTGGGCGAGGAGGAGTGCGGCTTCAGGCACGTCGAGTCGGGGCCCCTCGTCCGCTCCAGCTACCACGCCAAGGAGCAGGCGCGGGAGGTGGAGGCGGGGGGCCCGGGCTCGATCCAGAGGGTCGTGGAAGCGGATCTCCCGGCCCCCGCGGAAGTCCGGTTGGACCTCGTACAGCTCGAGCTCGGCCGCGCGGGCCGCCGCTTGAAGGGAGCCTGACGTGGCCGAGACCAAGACGATGGCCAAGAAACCGAGCAGGAAGGACGATCCGCTGCAGGAGCACGGCATCAGTCCCGAGCTGGCGCTCGACCTCATGCGCGACATGCTCGCATACCGGCGCTTCGAGGAGAAGGCCGAGGAGGCCTACGCGATCGGCAAGATCGGAGGGTTCTGCCACCTCCACATCGGCCAGGAAGCGGCGGCCGCGGGAAGCATCAAGCCCCTGCGTGAGGACGACTACGTCGTGAGCGCGTACCGCGAGCACACGCAGGCGCTGGCCAAGGGAGTCTCGGCGAACGCCGTCATGGCCGAGCTCTACGGCCGCTCCGGAGGATCCTCGGGGGGCAAGGGCGGCTCCATGCACATCTTCGACGAGAAGACCCGCTTCATGGGCGGGCACGGGATCGTCGGAGGGCAGGTGCCGCTCGCGACCGGGATCGGCTGGAAGGTGAAGTACCGCGGCGAGGACTCGATCGTCCTGGTCTTCATGGGGGACGCGGCGGTCAACCAGGGCGCCTTCCACGAGTCTCTGAACATGGCGGCCGTGTGGGAGCTGCCGGTCGTCTACGTCGTGGAGAACAACGCGTACGGGATGGGCACGGCGTTCACGCGCGTGTCCAGGACCGACATGGTGACCAAGTCGTCGCCGCACGGCGTCCCGGGCCGTTCCGTCGACGGCCAGGACGTGCTCGCGACGTACGCGTTCTTCCGTGACCTCGCGGCCGAGGTTCGTGGCGGCGCCGGGCCTCAGTTCGTGGATCTGCAGACCTACCGGTTCCGTGGCCACTCGATGTCGGATCCGGTGTCGGGCACCTACCGCTCGGTCGAGGAGGTGGAGAAGGCCAAGAGCGAGCAGGACCCGATCGCGCTCCTGCGCGACACGCTCTTCGCGGGCGGATACCTCGATCAGGCCGGCCTCGACGAGATGGACCGGGAGGCCCGTCAGACCTCCCAGGAGGCAGCCGACTTCGCCGACACGTCCCCCGTCCCCGGGCCCGAGGCGCTGTACCGCAACGTCTGGGCCGAGGTCAACCCGAACGGCCGGCTCTTCTTCGACGGGAGAGAGCGCTGATGGCCGTGATGACCTACCGCGAAGCCCTCAACCAGGCGCTCAGGGAGGAGATGGAGCGGGACCCGGACGTCTTCCTCATGGGCGAGGAGGTCGCCGAGTACGACGGCGCCTACAAGGTGTCCCGGGGCCTGCTCGACGAGTTCGGGGACCAGCGCGTCGTGGACTCGCCGATCAGCGAGCTCGGCTTCGCGGGGCTGGGCGTGGGCGCGGCGATGGCGGGGCTGAGACCCGTGATCGAGTTCATGACCTTCAACTTCGCCTTCCTGGCGATCGACCAGGTCATCAACTCGGCGGCCAAGATGTACTACATGTCCGAGGGCCAGTTCCCGATGCCGATCGTCTTCCGGGGGCCCACCGGCGCCGCGCTCCAGCTGTCCGCGCAGCACTCGCAGGCATGCGAGACGTATTACACGCACGCGCCGGGCTGCAAGGTCGTGACGCCCGGGACGCCGGCCGACGCGAAAGGGCTGCTCAAGGCAGCGATCCGCGACGACGACCCGGTCGCGTTCATGGAGGGCGAGCTGCTCTACAACTTCAAGGGCGAGGTCCCCGACGACGACGACTTCGTGATCCCCCTGGGGGTGGCGGACCTCAAGCGCGAGGGCTCCGACGTCTCGATCATCACGCACGGAAAGATGATCCACGTGGCGCTGCAGGCCGCCGGGAAGCTCCAGAAGGACGGGATCGAGGCCGACGTGCTCGACCTGCGCACGATCCGCCCGCTCGACGTGGACGCGATCATGGCGACGGTCGCGAAGACGAACCGGGCCGTGTACCTGGAGGAGGGGTGGCCGTATGCGGGCACCGGCGCGCAGATCGTGTCCATGATCCAAGAGGAGGCGTTCGACGACCTCGACGCCCCCGTGCTGCGGGTGACGCAGGCCGACGTGCCGATGCCGTACGCCAAGAACCTGGAGGCGATGGCCAAGCCTTCGGCGGACCACGTGGTCGGCGCGGTCCACAAGGTCCTCTACCGCTGAGTCGAGGGAGATCGATGGCGACGAAAGTCCACATGGAGGCGCTGTCACCCACGATGGAGGAGGGCCAGCTCGTCCAGTGGCTGAAGTCGGAGGGAGACGAGGTGAGCAGCGGCGACGTCCTCGCCGAGATCGAGACGGACAAGGCCACGATGGAGCTCGTCGCGCGAGGCGACGGCGTGCTCCGCAAGATCTTCCTGGGCGCGGGGGGGACGGCCGAAGTCGGCTCGGTGATCGCGGTGATCGCTGCGGCCGACGAGGACATCTCCGGCATCGAAGGCGTGAGCGGGGGGGGCGTCGCGGTGGCGGCCCCGCCGGAAGCCGGCGCGACCGGCGCGGGCGAGCAGGAGCGGGCCACGCCCCCGGGCGTCGAGGCCCCCAGCCGCGTGGAGCCGGGCACGCCGCCGCCGACCTCCGCAGCGGCGGCAGCGGC
>JBFFWJ010000003.1:0-22526 GCA_041570315.1 Longimicrobiales bacterium
CTCGTTGCGCGCGCCACGCCGCCGCAACCCACTGCCCCTCGAGGGCTTGGCGGCCACGCCTCTCTCACCCGGGCTGGCCGGGATCGGAATCCCCCACCTCCCGGACGGCCGCGATGGCCTCGTGGTTGAGGGCCACCCGCTCCATGGCCTCCCCGCTCCCGGCCACCCGGACGGACAACAGGGGGATGAAGCCGGGGTTGGCCTCCAGGTAGTCGGACATGCGCGTCTCCCGGGACACGTGCAGCTTCACCCGCAGCCGGTCCCATCCGTCCCTGCTCCCGATCTGGAGCTCGACGTCGCGGGTCTCCTCGGACGGGAACGCCGCCGAGGAGACGTGGAGCCTCGAATCCAGAGGCTCCACCCAGACGATCTCCTGCAGCCGGACGCTCAGGTGCGAGAGGGCCTCCTCCGCGGGCGAGTCCGCCCACTCGACGTCGGTGAGGTTGAGAAAGAACAGCTTGCGGCTCAGGAACGTCGAGAGGGGTTGACCCTCGGCAACGTGCACGCGCCCGGTCAGGGTGGCGCCATTCCTCAGTCGGACGCGCACGGCGTGTCGGTTCAGGGACATGGAGGACTCCGTGGACTCTCGGGTTGAAGCCAGTGACCCCGCTCGGGCTGCCCCGCACGGGCTGGCCGTCGCCGCGCGGAAGCGAGGTAACTCTAAAACCTTGGCGCCGCGGCGCCATCCGTTCCTTTATTTGGAGGGTAGCCAGGCCTCCCAGCCGACCTCGGTGCGAATGTCCCTTTATCGGAAGATCATCTGGCGATTCGTCGCGATCGCCGTGCTCCCCCTCCTGGTCTTCGCGGTCGTCGGGCGGTGGCAAACGCAGATGGCGGTCCACGACGCCGCCGCGTCCGAGCTCGTCTCCAACGCCACCGCGGCCGCCGCCCTGCTGGATCGGGAGAGAGCGGCCGGCGTATCCGCCCTCGGCGCGCTGGTGGAGCTGGTCTCATCCGATCCTTCCGGCGAGATCCTGACGCGGCTCGAGGAGCGCGGCTCCGCACGAGGGCCCGGGGGCTTTTCCCATCTGAGCGTCGCCGCCGCGGAGGCGCCCGCGCCGGTCACTCTCGGCGATCCGGCGGCCGATGCCGGTTGCCGCGACGGACTCTACTCGTCGACGGTCCTGATCGAGCTCCCCCTGGAGGGTGGGCGCGGGTCGCTGATCGCCGGGTACCGGCCGGCGCTCGACCGCAGCCTTCATCCCGACATCGAGCTGTGGGCGTACGACGCGCAGGGACGGCTCGTGGCCGCCACGTCCTGCCGGGCGGGACCGGGCCTTCACGCGGCCGTCGAGGTCGGGGCGGGGTCCGGCCCGGGCTCGGAGCAGGCCTTCGCCACGGCCGCGGTCCCCTCGCTCGGGTTGACCGTCGTGGCCGGCCGGTCCCGTGCGCTTCCCGCTCCCCTCACCGACGTCTTTTCGAGCTATTGGCTCTTCGCGCTGGGCCTGGCCGGGGCCACCGTCCTCGTGTTCTCGGCCCTGCTCAGGCCGGTCGCGGGGTCGTTGCGCGACCTGACCCGTGCTGCGGAGCAGGTGGCCCAGGGCGATCTGCGCCCCTGGTTTCCCACCCCCACGGACGACGAGGTGGGGCGCCTCACGCTCGCGTTCCAAAACATGACCGAGCGCCTCAGGATCATGGTGGCCCGGGCGGACCAGTCCAGCCGGCTCGCCGTGCTGGGGAAGCTGTCCGCCTACCTGGCCCACGAGATCCGGAACCCGCTCAGCGCGGTGAAGATGAACCTGCAGCGACTCGAGCGGTGGCGGCGGGCCGACGAGATTCCCGAGCGCTACGGGGAGGCGATCACGATCAGCTTGAGAGAGGTGGACCGGCTCTCGACCGCTGTCTCCAACGTTCTCCAGCTGAGCCCGAACCAACCGCAGCCCAGGCAAGGGGTCTCCCTCCACGAGCTCATCACGGAGGTCGGAAAGCTCCTCGATCGGGACTTCGCCCGGCGCGGCGTCGCCCTGCGCTGGGACCTGAGCGCCGAGGCCGATCGTGTCCTGGGCGTGCCGGGCCAGCTCAAGAGCGTCATCATCAACCTCATGCTCAACGCGCTGGACGCTCAGCCCCGGGGGGGCAAGCTCCTGATCCGTTCCGCTCTCGTGACCGGACCGTCCCAAAACTCCGGCCCGCATCTCGAGCTGCGCTTCAAGGACCACGGGTCGGGCGTGCCACCTCGGATTCGCGACAGGATCTTCGAGCCGTTCTTCTCGACCAAGGAAGGCGGATCGGGAATCGGGCTCGCGCTGGTGAGCCAGACGGTCGGCGATCACGGGGGTGACGTCTACCTCGAGCCCTCCTCGCGTGTCGACGACGGCGCCGAGTTCGTCGTGAGGCTGCCCCTCGCCGCGGTCGCTTCGCCCCACGTTCCGGGCGAGCTCGAGCCGCAGGTCGCGCCCTGGCTGCTGCGGTAGCGCGCGACGCCTCCAGCCCGCGGCGCGAGACCCCTCCGACGCGGCGCCCGATCCCCCGGACGTAGCGCGAAGCCCCTCGAAGGCGGCGCAAAGCCCCTCGAAGGCGGCGCGAAGCCCCTCGAAGGCGGCCCGAAGCCCCTCGAAGGCGGCGCAAAGCCCCTCGAAGGCAGGGCAGAACCGCTCGAAGGCATGGCGCGACGCCTCGAGCGGTGCGCACGCCCCGACACCCCTCGGGACCTCCTCGGAGCGCCGCCCCGCACCCCACCTGTAAAGGCGCTGACCATCCGCCCCTCCGGGATGTAAAGAAACCGGACGCCGAGAGCGCCCTACAGTCCAGCAGTTATCACTCTAAGTCTATATTCCGCATATACTTAGAGTGTTTGGCACGGATTGGCACGTCCCCTGCCCTTGCTCCCTCGCGAACGGGATTCCCGAGAGACGGGACCCTCGGTGCCGGCAGGGCCGGCCACTCACCAAAACCGCTGGTCCGAAAGGGACCGAAGGAGCAAACGATGCAGCTGATCAAGAGCCTGTGGAACGACGAGTCCGGTCAGGGTCTGACCGAGTACGCGGTCATCATCGCCCTCGTCGCGGTCGGGCTGATCCTCATCCTCGTCGCGTTTCGCGATGCCATCGCCACGGTGTTCCGCGACACGACGGCCGAGCTCGGCAACGCCACCGTCAACCAGGCGCAGCCGTAAGCCCAACCCGTTCTGCCCGGGTCAGCCTGCCCTCGAGGTGGGCTGACCCGGGGGAGTGGGCGCAACCACCACCACCACGCCATCCGATGACTGCTCTCGCCACCCTCAAGCTCGCGGCCATGCTCGCCATGCTCGGCGCCGCCGTCGCCACGGACCTCCGTGAGCGCCGGATTCCGAACAGGCTGACCGTCTCGGGTGCGCTCGCGGCAGTCGCGCTGACGACCCTCCAGGGAGGAGGCGCTCTGGGAGCGTCTCTTCTCGGAGTGGCCGCGGCGCTCGGCCTCTCCATTCCCTTCTTCGCGCTCGGAGCACTGGGTGCCGGCGACGTGAAGCTCTTCGCCGCCGTGGGCGCGTTCGTGGGAATCGGAGGACTCCTCCCGGTCCTGCTGTACAGCGCCGTGGCCGGGGGACTGCTGGGGATCGCCTCCACGGTGCAGCGGGGTGTGATCCTGCCCGCTCTCCTGCAGGCCAGGGGGCTGCTGATCCACACCGTGACCCTGGGTCGACGTGGAAGTCGGACCACGATCGACGACCCGAATGCCCAGACGATCCCCTACGGCGTCGCGATCGCCGCAGGCACCGTCGTGGCTTGCCTCTTCCCTCTTTCGATCGGGGTGGCCTCATGATGCGACGCACCCTTCAACGTCTTTGCGGACACGACCGCGGCCAGGCTCTCGTGGAGTTCGCGGTCGTCGCACCCCTCCTCCTCTTCCTGCTGCTCGGAATCGTCGATATGGCACGCGCTTGGAACGCGTTCCAGGTCCTGACGGATGCGGGCCGGGAGGGGACACGCCTCGCTGTGGTGGACAACGGGTCCACCGACGCCGAGGTCCGGGCCGTCATCCAGCTGGCCGCGGCCCGGGCTGGAATCACGGTCGCCGACCAGGCGATCACGCTCAACGAGGGCGCCGCCCGAGGAGAGCCCACCACGGTGACGATCGCCTACGGCCACGAGCTCCGCTGGGTCGGCTGGGCTCTGGGCCTCTTCGGCGCTGACCGCACCATCAACTTCAACGTCGTGTCCACCATGCGGCGCGAGTAGACAGAGGAAGATTCGATGAAGAAGAAGCGTACTTTCACCGTCGTCATCCTGGCGCTGCTGTCGGGGACGGTCGCGGCCTTCTCGGCGATCCGCTATCTCGAGGCGCGTCCGACTCCGCTGATGGCGGCCACGCCGGAGGAGACCTCGTCGGTCGTCGTCGCGGCGCGCCAGGTCACGCTCGGGACGAAGCTGGTCGAAGAGGACGTGCAGGTCATCCAGTGGCCCGCCTCGTCCCTGCCCCAGGGGTTCGCCTCGGCGACCTCCGAGGTCGTGGGACGCAGCGTCATCAGCGATCTGCAGCTCAACGAGCCCGTGCTCCAGGGCAAGCTCGCGGACACGGGGCTCCATGGGATGATCCCGCTGATTCCCGAGGGGATGCGCGCGCTGAGCGTGAAGGTGGACGAAGTGGTCGGCGTGGCCGGGTTCGTGACGCCCCAGACTCGGGTGGACGTGATCCTGATCATGCAGCCGCCCGGGCAGCGCGAGTCGCGCGGGCAGGTGATCCTGCAGAACATCCGCGCCCTGGCCGCGAACCAGCAGATCACCGAGAGCCAGGACGGTCAGCCGGTCGTGTCCACCGTCGTGACGGTGCTCGTCACGCCCGAGGACGCCGAGAAGCTCGCGCTCGCGGCCGCGCAGGGCCGGATCCAGATGGCCCTCCGCAACTCGCTCGACCTCGAGTCCGTGGAGACGGACGGGGAGACGGAGTCCCGACTGTTCAGCAACGGGAGATCCGCCGCCCCCCGCCCGGGCGTTCGCGTGGGCACGACCTCGGCCGCCCCCTCGGAGGCCATCATCGAGATGTACCAGGGCGCGGTCCGCACCCTGATCACCTACCGCTGACCCTCCCTCCAGCCTGACAAGGACCTGATACCATGCAACCCGAATCCTCTCCGCGGGCGCCCTGGCTCGTCCCGCTCTTCACCGTGCTGCTCGGCGCGCTGGTGGCTCTGCTCACACTCCCCAGCGCGCTCGTCGGCCAGGTCGACATCCAGACCGAGGCCGAGGACGTCGTCACGATCAGCCGCGGGTCCACCGCGATCCTCACCCAGCCCGACAGCATCACCCGGATCTCCATCGCCGACCCCGAGGTCGCCGAGCCCATCGTCATTCCCCCGAGCCAGGTCCTGGTCAACGCACGGGCGCCCGGCTCGACGAGCCTCGTGATCTGGGGTCAGGACGACGTCGCCCGGATGTACACCGTAGAGGTCACCGCCGACGTCGCGTCCCTCCAGCGCCAGATCGACGATCTCTTCCCGGCCGCCGGGCTCACCGTCACGAGCACGGGCACGTCCATCGTCCTCTCCGGCGAGGTCCGTGACGCGCAGACGGTTCGCAAGGCCATCGAGCTCGCCGAGACCATGGGAATCCCCATCGTCAACAACATCCAGGCGCCCTCTCCCGAGCAGATCCTGCTCCACGTCGAGTTCGCCGAGGTCAGCAAGACGGCCCTCAAGGAGATGGGCCGGGACCTGCTTCGTGTCCTCAATCCGCAGAACCTCGACAACCTCGACGGGAACAGCAGCTACGACATCGCGTCGGTTTCGGAGGGGATCGTCACGCTTCTGGTCGAGGGTGAAGGGACGGCGCTCGACGCGGTCCTGCGCGCCCTCAAGGGCAACGGCGACTTCCACAGCCTGGCACAGCCCAACCTCGTGACGCGCGAGGGCGAGGAGGCCTCCTTCCTGGCCGGTGGCGAGTTCCCGTTCCCGGTCGTGCAGGGAGCCAACACCCAGTCCGTCACCATCGAGTGGAGGGAGTTCGGAATCCGCCTGAACTTCCTGCCCGACATCACCAACAGCGGAAACATCCGCCTGCAGGTCGCTCCCGAGGTCTCCTCGCTCGACTTCGCGAACGGGCTGACCGTGTCCGGCTTCAACGTCCCGTCGATCCTGGCGCGGCGCGTCGAGACCGACGTCGAGCTCCGTCCCGGGCAGACGCTGGCCATCGGCGGGCTGATGGACAACACGATCACCCGCAACAGCGACAAGTTCCCGATCCTGGGCGACATCCCGATCCTCGGGTACTTCTTCCGCTCGGAGCAGGTGCGTCAGAACCGGACCGAGCTCCTGGTCCTGGTCACCCCGTACATCCTGGATCCCGCCGCGCTTCCGGCTCCGCCGCTGCCCACCGGGCCGGCTTCGGAGTGGAAGTGGGACTCCCACATCGGCGACTGGATCCGCGACGAGGCCGACAGGCCCCGCCTCGGCGATCCTCCTGCGGGCTCCGGCTCGGCCACCTCCGGTAACGGAGAGGGAGCCGGACGATGAAGGCGCGCGGCTGTGACGTCTGGGGCAACGAGCAGGGCGCCGCGCTCGTGATGGTGGCCATCTCCCTGGTGGTTATCCTGGGCATGGGCGCGCTGGCGGTCGATCTCGCGGCCGGCTTCGCCTGGAGGGCCGAGGCGCAGAAGATCGCCGACTCGGGAGCCCTGGCAGGTGGAAGCGCCTGGCTCGACCTGCCCGACGAGGTAGCCCCCCCCGAGGCGCGGAGCCGGGCGTACGAGTACACGCTGCGGCACACGATCAAGGGCGAGCCCGTGGACTCCTCGGAGGTCGCGGTGGAAGTGATCCCCGCGGAGCGCAAGGTGCGGGTCACCGTCCGTCGCTCCGGGATGCCGGTGTGGTTCTCGCGCGTCCTCGGATTCGACTCCCTGACGATCGCCGCCGCGGCCGCCGCCCAGGCGATGCACGGAGGCGCGGCGCGCTGCCTGAAGCCGATCGCGATCCCCGATCTCTGGGAGGATGCCGACCAGGACGACGGCGACAACATCTGGGAGGCCGGCGAAGCATGGGAATTCGGCTCCGATCCGGGCGACTACTACCAGAGGTGGGACGGACCCGGCGACCCGGACGGCGCCACGGCCACCGGCTACGGGAGCGACCACCGCAGCGACATGCACGGCGACTTCGGGCGCGAGATCCAGATCAAGGCCACCGATCCCGGCAGCGAGTTCAACTTCGAGCCGGGCATCTTCTTCCCCTGGAGGCTCCCCCCCGACCCCACGGCCGAGCCCTGTGATCAAGGCGGCGGCGGGACGAACGACGAGGGCGCGGCCACGTACCGGCAGAACATCTGCAGCTGCAACCGAAACCCGATCGAGCTCGACACCCCCTACGAGCTGCAGCCGGGGAACATGGTGGGCCCCACGTACCAGGGCGTCTCGGAGCTCATCGACGAGGACCCGACCGCCTACTGGGAGCCCGCCGCGAACGGTGGAACCGGAGGACCGGCCCGGCCTGACGCCGACGCCCCCAACGGGTGGCTCGAACTCGGCTCGGCGACTCCGCGGGTGATCAAGATGGCGCTCTTCGACCCCAGCCAGATCACGGCCTCCGGGATGCAGACGATCACCTTCAACAACTTCGCCCTGATGTTCCTGGAGGCTCAGGCGAACCCCCAGGCGCCCGTCACTGCCCGCTTCATGTACTTCGCCGGCGGCGAGGGTGGCGAGGGACCCGTCGAGGGATCCCTGGTCCGCTACCTCCGCCTCGTTGAATAGACCGAGAGAGATCATGATCCACTGCGCACTTATCACCGACGACGAAACGCTCGGGCGGCACGTCAAGAGCCTCGTCCAGGGCCCGGACAGCCCCGACCGCCTCGTGCTCGAGCTGAACGTGTCCGCTGACGAGCTTCCCCGGGAGCGCATCGCCGACCTTCTGAGAGCTGACCCGCACGTGGTCTTCGTAGACCTGGGCAGCTCCATGGTCGGACTGCGGGTCCTGCAGCTGCTCAGCCAGGAGGCGCCGGATGCGACGCTGGTCGCGGTCGGGCCCGCGCTCACGGCGGAGGCCCTGCTCAAGGTCGTGCGAGCCGGCGCCAGCGAATACCTCCCGCGTCCGCTCTCGGCCGACGACCTCACGGAGGCGCTCGCGCGCATCCGCCGTCGCCAGACGAGCCCGCGTCAGGAGTCCGAATCCACCCGCGGGCAGGTCACCACCCTCTTCAGCCCCAAGGGCGGCGTCGGCGTGACGACGGTCGCGGTCAACCTCGCGGTGCGGCTGCAGGAGCTGACGGAGGAGAGCACGATCCTGCTGGACCTGGCCCCGATGCTGGGGACGGCGGCGCTCTCGATCGGGCTCCAGCCCAAGTTCTCCTACCTCGACGTCATCCAGAACTTCCACCGAGTGGACGAGAAGCTCTTCCGCTCCTTCCTGAACGAGCACGAGTCCGGCGTCCACGTCCTCGCGTCGCCCGCCAGCGCAAAGGTGGACAGCCACCCGACGATGGACGACATCCGCGGCCTGATCCGCTTCTGCCGGCGGCACTACGGGCACGTCGTGGTCGACGCCGGCCACACGCTCACGCCCGCGGCCGAGGCGGCGCTGGCGGAAGCGGATCACAACCTCTTCGTGTCGACGCCCGAGCTTCCGGCGCTCCGCAACCTCAAGCGGGTGCTCGAGGTCGTCTCGGGCGCGGGTGCCAAGGGCAACGGCAACGGAAAGGCGCCGCCGCGGCTCGTGCTCAACCAGTACGCCGAGGGCGTGGGCGTCACCGTCGCCGAAGTGGAGAAGGGGCTGGGGCTCGCCGTCGACACGGTCGTCGAGCGAGACGCCTCGCTCCTGTCCGAGAGCGTCAACCTGGGCCGCCCGGCGGTCCACATGAAGAAGTCCTCGTTCGACCGGTCCATCACCGCGCTCGCGCGCCAGCTTTTCGGCAATCCGGTCGACGCGAATCAACCCAACGGCTTGTTGAAGACACTACTGAGGCCTTTCCGGAGCTCCGGCTCGGCCGTCGCAACGAAGGAGGCCAGATAAATGGACTCGTGGACCGTGACCAACGGCGCCGCGCCGACCACGTCGGACGCCACTGCCGTCGCCCTCGACACGATGGGTCTGCAGGAGATCAAGTCGAGGATCCACCGCAAGCTGCTGAGCCGGCTGAACCTGGCGAACCTGGAGTCGGTGAGCCGCGAAGAGGCTACGAACGCGATCAAGGTGACGATCCGGGAGCTCCTGGACGACGAGAGCGACCACGTGGCGCTCAACCTGAAGGAGCGTGATCTCCTGGAGCTGGAGATCCTCGACGAGATCTTCGGGCTCGGACCGTTGGAGCCGCTCATGAAGGACCCGGAGGTCTCCGACATCCTGGTCAACACGTACAAGGACGTCTGGATCGAGAAGGGCGGCAAGCTCTACGAGACCGACGTCCGCTTCAAGGACGACACGCACCTGATGCAGGTCATCGACCGCATCGTGTCGGGCATCGGGCGGAGAATCGACGATTCCTCGCCGATGGTGGATGCACGCCTGCCCGACAACTCCCGCGTCAACGCCATCATTCCGCCGCTCGCGATCGACGGGCCGCACATGTCGATCCGGCGCTTCAAGAAGGACGTCCTGTCCGACGAGGACCTCGTGGCCAAGGGCGCCTTCAACGAGCCGATGCTCCAGGTGCTCAAGGCGGTCGTGAAGGGACGTCTGAACGTCCTGATCTCCGGGGGAACCGGTGCCGGCAAGACGACGCTGCTCAACGTCCTCTCCTCTCACATTCCGGACAACGAGCGCATCGTCACGATCGAGGACTCGGCGGAGCTCCAGCTTCGCCAGCGCCACGTGGTCCGGCTCGAGACCCGGCCCCCGAACGTCGAGGGCAAGGGCGACGTCCAAGCCCGGGCTCTCGTGGTCAACTCGCTCCGCATGCGCCCGGACCGGGTCATCGTCGGCGAGGTCCGCGGATCCGAAGCCGTCGACATGCTCCAGGCCATGAACACGGGGCACGACGGCTCCCTCACGACCCTCCACGCGAACACGCCCAGGGACGCCCTCAACCGACTGTCGACCATGGTGGCGATGGCCAACCTCAACCTTCCGGAGTCGGCCGTTCGTCAGCAGATCGCCAACGGCATCCAGGTCGTGGTGCAGGTCAGCCGCCTCCCGGACGGATCGCGCAAGCTCATGTCGATCTCCGAGGTCGTCGGGATGGAGGGCGAGGTCATCACGATGCAGGAGCTGTTCAGATTCGACCGTGAGGGCATGGACGAAGACGGCCGCGTGCTCGGACGGTTCCGGCCTTCCGGGATCCGGCCGAAGTTCGCCGAGACCCTCGAGGCCCGCGGCGTCCACCTGGCCGGATCCCTCTTCATGGAGCGGCCCACGCCCGAGAAGGATGACGACCGCTCGGCGTCCACGGGTCGGAAGGGAGGTTGGTCATGAACCCCCCTCTCGGATTCACGGCGCTGTTCATCTTCGCCGCGGCCGTCTTCGCGACGGTGGCCCTCGCGCTCACCTGGGAGGTGGTCAGGGACGCGCTCCGGCGGCGGGAGGTGGCGAAGCGGCTCGAGCCGGTCATGGCCGGTCTCGCCGACAGTGGCCGCTCCGACGATCTGATCCGCCAGTTCGAGGGCGACGAAGGCATCCTCGCGGACCTCGTGCAGGCCCTGCCGGGCCTCGAGCGCGGCAAGGCGCTCCTGCGCGAGTCCCGCGTGGAGTGGACGCCCGGCACGCTCGTCCTCCTGACCTTCGGGCTGGGGTTCGCGGCCGGCGCGGCCACCGCCGTGGCCACCGGCCAGCTGATCTTCGGGTTCCTGGCGGCCCTGTTCGGGGCATCCCTGCCCTACTTCTACCTGCGCCGCAAGCGGTCGGTCAGGCTCTCGGGATTCGAGGAGGAGTTCCCCGAGTCGATCGACCTCCTGACCCGCGCCATCCGAGCCGGACACCCGCTGGCGTCCGGCATGCGGATGGTGGCCGACGAGGGGCCGCCCTTCGTCGCCGAGGAGTTCCGTCAGACGTTCGAGGAGCAGCGTTTCGGTCTCCCGTTCTCCGACGCGCTCCTGGGCATGGTGGATCGAGTCAACCTGGTGGACGTGCGCATCTTCGCGATCGCCGTCCTGATCCAGCGCGAGGTGGGCGGCAACCTGGCCGAGATCCTCGACAACCTGTCCGATACGATCCGCGGCCGCTTCTTCATCCGTCGCCAGCTGCGCGTGTACACCGCGCAGGGCCGCCTGAGCGGATACGCGCTCGCCGCCCTGCCGATCATCGTGGGAGCGGTCACGTTCATGGTCCAGCCGGATTACATCGGCTTGCTGTTCACCACGGCCATCGGACGAGCCCTGGTCATCACGGCCGTCACGCTTCAGCTCTTCGGCGTGCTGTGGATCCGTAAGATCATCAACATCGACATCTGAGGGAGACGATCATGCTTCTCGTAGCCTTAAGCTCGGCGCTGACCATCGCCCTCGTCGTGGTGCTCATCGCCCAGGCGATTCCGGCCCGGTCCCGAGGCGTCAAAGCCCGCATGGCCGAGCTCGAGCTGGACGGGCTCTTCACCGCCGACGCCGCCGCGCGGCGGGGCCGCCGGCGGAGCCATCTGCAGGACCTGCTCCGCTACTTCGGCGAGCAGATGCAGGAACGGCGAAAGGACTGGGGCCTCATCCGTCGGCGCCTGATCCACGCCGGATACCGGGAGCCGAGCGCCCTTCCCCTGTTCCTCGGGATCCGGGTCGGCTCCGCAGGGATGCTGGGCATCTACGGACTCCTGCTCGGCAAGGCCGCCGAGATGTCGGAGCCCCTCACCATGGCTTCGGGGTTGCTCGGAGCCGCATTCGGGTGGGTCGTGCCCAACTTCCTCCTGAGCGCCCGCCTGGCCAAGCGCCAAAAGGAGCTCCAGAGGGGGCTGCCCGACGCCCTTGACCTGCTCGTCATCTGCGTCGAAGCCGGCCTCGGGCTGAACCAGGCGCTCGTGCGGGTAGCCCAGGAGATCCGTCACAGCAGCCGGAGCATGACCCACGAGCTCGCTCTGACCAACATGGCCATCCGCGCCGGAACCCCGCGGGACCGCGCGCTGATGGATCTCGCGGAGAGGACGGGCGTTCCCGACATCCGCTCCCTGGCCACGATGCTCATTCAGACCGAGCGGTTCGGTACCTCGATCGCGCACTCCCTCCGGGTGCACGCGGAGAGCATGCGGCAGAAGCGGCGCCAGAAGGCCGAGGAGGCCGCCGCGAAGACGACCATCAAGATGATCTTCCCGCTCGCGCTCTGCATCTTTCCCGCCCTCTTCGTCGTGGTCCTGGGTCCTGCCGTGATCAGCGTCATGCAGACCTTCGCCTCGATGGGCGGATAGGAGCCCGTCCGATGCGAATCTTCAACGAGACCCGCGGCACCGTGCTCGGCAGGAAGGTGGTCGTAGCCGACAGCGCGTGGAGCCGTCTGAAGGGGTTCCTGCTTCGGCCCCCGCCGAGGTCCGGAGAGGGCATCCTGCTCACCCCCTGCAACGCGATCCACACCTGGGGCATGCGCTTCCCGCTCGACGTCGTCTACCTCGACGCCAGCGGCCAGGTGCTCAAGATCGTGCAGAACCTCCCGCCCTGGACGACGTCCGGTCGGGTGTCCAAGGGACGCTACGTGCTCGAGGTCCCGGTCGGGACCATCGAGGCCACCGGAACGGACGTCGGCGACATCTGCTCGTGGACGCGCACCGCCACTCCTTCTCTTCGCCTCAAGGAGATCTGATGATCCAGACGCACGCGCTCGACGCCACGGTGCGCCATGAAGATGCGCCGGCCGAGCACATGGAAGACGCCCCCCGAGCCGCCGGGCACTCCGAGACGGAAGGGCCCCGTGCCTTCTTTCCGCGCCAGCCCGAAAGCCTCGAGGACACGGGCCTGACCGCCTCGCAGGTCATGGACCTGCTCCTCAAGATCCTGCACCGGCACGGGTCGCTTCGGGGGGACCAGCTCGCCGACGCGATCGCGCTCCCTTTCGCCATCATCGACGATCTCCTGCTCGACGCCCAGCAGAGGCGGTTCGTGGAGGTCACCCAGGCCCTCGGCCACGGCCGCAGCGGGTTCACCTTCGGCCTCACCAGCGAGGGCCGCGTTCGCGCCGAGGCCGCGCTGAGCACCAGCCGGTACGTCGGAACCGCACCGGTCCCGCTCGCGGAGTTCAACCGGATCATCAACGAGCAGTCGGTGCGGGGCCAGGGCGTCTCGAAGAAGGAGCTCGAGCGGGCCTTCGCCGACCTCGTGATGCCGGAAGGCGTGATCGACTCTCTCGGTCCCGCGGTCCACTCGGGAGGATCCATCTTCCTGCACGGGGCCCCGGGCAACGGCAAGACCGCCATCGCCGAGCGGGTCGGCGTGCTGACGTCGAGCACGATCTTCCTGCCCAAGGCCCTCATGATCGAGGGCCACGAGATGGTCCTCTACGACCCCGTCTTCCACGAGCTCGTGGAGCCCGAGCGCGAGAGCGGGCGGGCGGAGCGGGCGGGGGCATCCACCCTGTTCAGGGACGGCCCCGACCACGACGCCCGCTTCGTGAAGGTGAAGCGGCCCACCGTGTTCGTCGGTGGAGACCTGACGATGGACCAGCTGGACCTCCAGTACGACCCGTACTCGAAGGTCTACCAGGCGCCGTTTCAGGTGAAGGCGGCCGGCGGCGTCCTGATCATCGACGACTTCGGACGCCAGCGGATGAGGCCGGAGGAGCTGCTGAACCGGTGGGTCTCGCCCCTGGAGAACGGCATCGACAACCTCACGCTCCACTCCGGGATCAAGTTCCCGGTGCCCTTCGACTGCATCCTGATCTTCGCCACGAACCTGGCCCCTCAGGACCTCGTCGACGAGGCCTTCCTGCGGCGAATCCAGTACAAGGTCGAGGTCCGCAGCCCGAGCCGCAGCGCCCTGGAGCACATCATGCGGATCAACTGTGAGCAGTTCGGCGTGCCGTTCAACCAGGACGCCGTGGAGCTGCTGTTCTCCGAGTACTACGACGCCCGGGGGTTCTCACCGAGAGGGTGCCACCCCCGGGACCTCCTCAAGCAGATCCAGGCGTACGCGGCCTACGTGGGCAAGGAGGCGACGCTCGATCCGGAATCCCTCCACCGTGCCGCGCATTCCTACTTCCTGGTGACGGAGGAGGAGTACTCCTCGGGAATCCCGTCCCGAACCGATTGACCGATAGGGAGACTGACCATGAAAGCGAAAGAGACGAAGGACAACGCCCAAGAGAGCGGACGCGTCGAGGGCGAGTACGAGGCGATCCTGGAGCGCTTCCGCGACGCCGACCGCCACATCCGGGAGCTGCGCCTGCACAACCGCATCCTGGGCTTCGGGATCCTGGGGGCCGTCGCCCTGGCCGGCGCCGCCTGGATGAAGCCGGCTCCGGACCAGCTCGACTCCGAGACCGTGGAGGCGAAGAGGATCGTGCTGCTGGGGCCGAACGGCGTCCCGCGCGGCGAGTGGTCCGTGGACGACGATGGGGGCGCGAGCCTCAAGCTGCTCGACATCGAGCAGAGGGAGCGGCTCTCCTTCTCGGTACGTGGCGAAGGATACCCCGGCCTGTCCCTGTCCAGCGCGGAGGGAGAGCGCAGGGTCGCCCTCGGGCTCCTTCCCGACGGAACGACGAGCCTCGTGTTCGCGGACGGCTCCGGCGTGCCTCGGGCCGTGATGGGGTTGGTTCGCGGCGACGCGGCGAACCTGCTCCTGGCCGACGCCGACGGCGTGAGCCGGATCGGATTCGGCCTGGACGGCGAGGGGCTCGGAAGCGTCCTCCTCCCCGACAGATTCCCGGGTCAGGACTGAGGGTCGAGCCCGTGAGGCCCGACCGCTTCTCCGGCCACCCCAACCCCCGAAAGAACCATGTCTGAGCAAACCCACACACCCCGGTACAAGACCTTCGAGCCCGGAAGCAGGGTCGCGGTCGGCGGCGACGGGGCCGCAGCCGCGGACGCCAGCCACGCGTCGTCGACCGAGTCGGGCAACTTCCTCACCTGGACGATCCTCTCGGCCTGCCTGATCGTCTGGTCCGTGATCGGCTTCGTCCTCTGGGTGCCGATCGTCCTGGCCGCGATGCTCCGGTTCACCGCGGCTCTGAGCCACGCCATGCTGAGCGGGGACCGGCCCAAGGAGGCCGGTCGGGCCCTGCGCGGGGCCGTTTCGTTCTACCGACAGGGCTTCGCGGTGGCCGTCGATGCCGTCTTCGGCGCGGACGACAGCAGCAAGAAGCCCGGTGCCGGGAAGCGCGAGCGCGTCCGGCTGAGCCCCCGTCAGCTCTTCTTCGGCATCCTCTGGACCTTCCTCTTCTGGTATCTCTGCCTGTTCGCGCTCGGCGTCGTGGAGGCGTCGCCGGTCGACGGCTGGGTCGCCCTGTTCGAGGTGCCCTGGGCCGAGCTGTGGGCCGCCGCGGAGGACAGGTTCGTCCGAGCGTTCGCCGCCTGACGAGGCGGAGGAGGGCCCGCGCGGCCGCGGCCGGGAGGAGTCAGCCGACCGGCCGGGGCGGCCGCGCGGGTTGACGGTCCGCGCGGGACCACCCCCGCCCCCCCTCCTCACCCGAACAGGTCGAACACCGCGCGGGCGGGCGCCTCTGCCTCCTCGTACTCCTCCGCGAACGGGTCGTACAGCGTCCGCCGCCGGTTCTCCTCCTGATCCTGCACGCAGCTCCAGGTCATGAAGTAGCGGGTGCCGCCGTGGTGCTCGCGGATGAAGCGGGCACGGGCGCGGGCGCGCGTGCCGACGTCGGGGATCCAGCGGTCGGGCTCCTGCCCGGGCTCGACGCGCGGCGCCACGCGGTGCTCCATGACGCCATCCGCCTCGAGCCCGTCGAAGATCGAGTCGGCCTTCGAGATCGCGTGGTAGTCGTGATCGAGCAGCGCGAGCTGGCTGAAGCGGGCTTCGCTCCCCAGGACGTCGCGCCATCCCAGGCCGCGCTGCTCCAGGTACGCGGCGTACAGCTCGTACTTCGCGAAGGCGTCGAGCCGCGCGGCCAGCCAGGGTCGATCCTCCCGCTCGTAGGCGTCGAGCGTGTCCTGCCACGACCCGAGCGTGTGGGCCATCCAGTCGGCGGGGGCTTCCATGCGGGCCACCGCGCGCCGCGCGCCGTCCAGGTAGATCCTTTGGACGGCGATCGCGTGCGGGTCGACACGGGGCGGCTCGCCGGGCTCGGCCAGCCGGTTCAGGCGGGTGAGCGTGCCCACCCAGCTCTCGCCGCCCCGGCGGATGTCCGTGTTCAGGATGGTTGCCGCGAGGTCGGGGTCCTGGATGGTCTTGAGGACGAGCGCGGTCGCCCCCACGTGCAGCGCGAGGTTGTACTGGCTTCGGTGGCCGTCGCCGTTGATGAGGTGCAGCCGATACCGGTCCGTGCCGGGGCCCATGTGATGCTCCTCGCGGCAGGTCGAGTAGATCGCGCGGTTCCCCGTGGTCCCCCCGCCCGTCTCCTGCACCAGGGACACGGGCCGGTTTCCCGCGACGAAGTGGCCGGTCGGATACATCACCCCGCCCGAGCCGCCGTAGGTGCGCGTGACCAGGAAGGGAAGGGCCTTGTCCGCGAGCTGCGCCGCCGGGACGTCGATCAGGTAGTTCTCGTGCGTGCCCCAGACGGGGGCTCCGGGGGCCAGCAGGCCGCTGTGGTTGTTGTTGGCGAGCAGCACGCGCGTGCCCGACTGTGCCAGCGCCGCCGCCGCGCGCTGGACCAGCGTGTGCTGCGCCTCGACGACCTGCGCCAGCGCCAGGGGGGAGTCGCACTCGCAGGCCGCGAGCTCGAGGTGATTGCCGACGTCGACGTACACGCGGCCGTACGGGTTGAAGAACCCGGCGCCGCCCGGCATGGCGGGAGCCAGGCCGCTCATGGCCCTCAGGAATTCCATGAGGCGGCCCCCACCGAGCGCCCCGTCGCCCCCGCTCGCCAGCGAGGTCTGGCATTCCTGCTCGATGCTGAACAGGCAGCGCGAATCCAACGTCTTCACGGATCTTCTCGTCCTCGCTCCGGGGGCCCGGCGCTACTGGCCGGACTGGTTCCGGCGGCTCCGCAGCTCCTGGATCGCGTCGAGCTCGGCGGCGACGTCGTCATGCGCCTGGCGGGCCGCCCGGGCCCACCCGCGGGCCTCCGACAGGAGCGCGCTCGGGCCGTCGGGCTCCTGCGATGCCGGGGCGGGGTCGGTCTCACGCCGATTCGCGCGGCGCGTCTCGTTCCTGTCCATCGTGTGGTCCTCGGGTTTCGGGGTTTGGGAGCAGCGCTCGGGGAGCGCGGGCTCCGGGGTCTTCGGGAGCGGCGAGGCCACCGTCGTCGTCGTCGGCACCGTCGTCAGCGGCGGCACCGTTGTCAGCGGCGGCACCGGCGATCCCGACTTCACCGTCGTCGTCCACGGCGTGTCCGGGGCGCTCCAGGAACTGCCGGAGAGCCTCCACGTCCCGGGCCAGCTCCATCGCCGCTCCGAGGCGGGCGCGATGCCCGCTGCCCGGCTCGGGCATGTCGATGCGCACGCGGGGCGCCCAGACGGACGCGTCGTTGCGCAGCTCGACATGGTCCCAGTCGACATGGGTGATCGACTCGTGGAAGCTCCGGATCAGCCGGCCCCGGAGCCACGCCCGGCCGTCCTCCGGTCCGTCGACGCGCGTGGCCGCGACGGCCGCCCGGTCGGTCAGCGGGTCCACCAGCCCCTCGTCCCACAACCGCCAGAAGTGCCCCCGCTCCGGGTCCGTTGCCGCGTAGTCGTGGTCGGCGAGGCGCACCCCGGGGCGGTCCAGCTCCGAGCTCTCCCCGTCGCAGAGGTCGAGCAGGACCAGGAGCTTGGCGGCCCAATCGAGGTGCAGGGCGGCTCGGGAGAGCGCTCCCTGCTCCACGTGGCGCGTCAGCTCGATGACCCTCGGGAGCAGATCCTGCGCCTCGGGCGCGATCTCGTCCGGGATCGAGCCGTCGCGGCAGAGGTCGAGCAGGAAGCCCACCAGACGGCGCACGTACGCGGGCAGGGAGATCCGTCCGCCGCCGGCCAGCTCGGCCCTCGCGACGGGCCGGCCGGTCGCGGTGTCCAGCCCGTAGCTCCACCTCATCATCGACTCGACGGGCGAGGCCAGGGCGAGGCCCGCCCGGTCGAAGCCGGCCTCGGCGGCGGCCAGGCAGCACTGCAGCGTGGAGGTGAGGAGCGCGGTGCTCGCGAGCGCGAAGTCGAAGCCGATGAGGTGCAGCCTGTCCATGCCGCTGCCGTGGGGCTCCCGGCGCGAGTTCAGGAGCCCCCGCGCGTAGGCTTCCGTGGTCGGAAGGGTCGCGATCCGGGTCAGGTGGTGCGCCCGGCCGCTGAGGCTGAAGAGCGGCCCCGACCGCGAGGGAAACACGTAGCCCGCCCCGAAGAACGGGATCATGGCCGCCAGCGCGCTGCTGACGAACGCGAGGCGGGAGGGCCGGTGCACCGCTCCCACGAGATCCTCCCACAGGTCGCTCTCGACGGTCACGTTGAGGTGGGTGCCCCACGACACCCCCGGGTTCCGGAGATCCACGTTGGCCGTGGTCAGCGCGTAGCGGGTCCCCGGCTCGGCCTCGTCCTGCGCCCGCCGCCGGGCGGCCTCCAGGACCTCGAGCACGCCGAGGCTCTGGGCCGCGACCACGCGCGGGTACTTGGTCTCCGCGGTGCACGCCTCGCAGTGGCTCATGTCGGCGTAGAAGCACTGGCCCGCCGAGGTCCAGTTGCGCAGCGTGTCCGACGACCAGCGGCCGTATTCGTCGTCACGGTCTCCGTGCCAGTACCGCCGCGGGGTCCAGATCTTCCCGTCGTCGGGCTCGAGCGCCGCGCCCACGTGCCGCAGGACGTGCCGCGTGACCTCCCACGACTCGATCCCGCGGCCCCGTGGGTCCATCCCGCTGGTGGACAGCTCGCAGTCGCGCCCGACGTGCTTGGCGATCATCGCGCCGGCCTCCTCACACGGCCCGCAGGTAGCGGCGCAGCCGGACGTCCTCGAGGTCGAGCCGCTCGACGCGGGTGACGTGGCCGCTGATCGCGAGCTCACGGGCCAGGGTCGGTCGGTCCACGCTCATCTGGTGGGCCGCCGACCGCGCCGCCTCCGTGAGCGCGTCGACGAGATCGTCGAGCGTGACCGCCCCGATGCCCTGCCTCCTGGTCACGCGCATGCCGGCCGAGCGAGCCGCTGCCTGCATGGCGGTCTCGTAGGCGGCGTTGGCCATGAGGCGGCCCGCGCTCACCGCGACGCCCGACTCGCTCTCGGTCCAGTAGCGCAGCGCCGCGCGGTCGAACACGGCGTCGAGCGCGGGCCTCAGGATCGCCGCCCGGACCTCCTCGGGCGCGAGCGACGTGCGCACGCGGCCGTCGACGAACCAGGCCCCGGTCGCCTTCGCGTACACGCCCAGGATCGCCTCGGCCATGTCGATGGTCGTCTCCGGCATCGACACGATGGGGTAGAAGCGGCCGGGGCGCTTGATCGCCGCGTCCACCAGGTCGATCCGGTTCGTCATGCCGATCCACAGGATCTCGGCGGGCGGCTGGTCCGGATCGCACTCCCACTGCACCATGCCGTCGACCTCGGCGAGCAGCGCGTTGACCGCGTCGTTCTGGGCCGACGACAGCATCTGCTCGCCGCGCCGTCCGAGCGAGTCGATCTCGTCGAGCACCACGACCTGCATCAGCGGGCGGGTGCGAGGCTGGCGGCGCCGGGCGTGGATCGCCCCGCACAGGTCCTCCCGGACGAGCTTCGCGTCGCCGCCGTGCCAGACGATCTTGAGGGCGCCCGGCGGCACGTAGTACAGGTTGACGTCGAAGCCCTTCTCGCGTCCCAGGTCGCGCAGGAACGCCGCGTATGCGCGCACCAGGGCCGTCTTGCCCTGGCCGGGCTTGTGCGACTCCAGGATCATCCCGCGGAGCGGGGCCGTGCCGAGATGGCGGACCTGCTCGGGCGCGATCAGACGGAGGAAGGCGTCCTCGACCATCGGCTCGATCACCGGGTCGAGGCCCGCGAGGTCGTCGAGCGTGGTCGTGATGCTGTCCACCGGGATCTCGAACCGGCTCTGCCGGCTCTCGTCGGGGACGACCTGGATGGCCCAACGCTCGTCGTCGCGCTGCAGGACCAGCCGGGTCGGGACGTGAAGCTCGACCTCGCGCAGCGGCGGAGCCAGCCTCACGACCCGCTCCTCGCCGCCCTGGCACGAGACGCGCACCATGCCCCGCTCCCGGTCGTGATGGTTCAGGAACTCCGCGACCTGACCCTGCGCCCACTCGCGGAGGTCGGGCTCGTTGCGGTGGCCGATGACGACCAGCTCGACGGGGTGCACGCACACGAAGTCCCACGGCATCAGGGCTCGGAGCGCGTCCACGTCCACGTCGGGGTGGATCGCGAGCTCGCGCAGCTGGCCGCCGATGCGGACGCGGGCGCGCGGCTCCTCCTGGACCGTGCTCACGACCTCGAGCCTGCACAACAGCGCCTGACCGTCGAGCAGGCCCTCGAGGGCCTGCTCGAGCCGCTCCACCGACTCCATCACCGTCTTCGTGGCCTGCTGGGCCTTCTCGGCGGCGAGCTGGGCCGCGAGGACCTGGGCCGCCGCGTTCCTGGGATCGGTCTGGAGCTGCTGGACGAGCGCCTGCGCCTTCATGACGAGCATGCGGTCGCGCGGCGACCCGCTCAGCTCGTAGCCGACCTGCTGAAGGAGCTCGACGACCGAGGGGATGTCGTGCGGCGCTGCGTTCTCGTTGGCCATGGGGGTGCCCGTCCGTCGTTGGGGTCGTCAGTCGCGATAGGTGCGCCAGGGGATGGACGTCATGACGCCACCCCTCCAGGCATGGATCTCCAGGACCGGGCGGTCTCCCGCGGCGCCCAGCTTGCGGCCGGCGATCGGCATGAGCGTGGCCTTGCTCGGAAAGAGGCTCTCGAGCACCTGGTAGTCGGACAGCGACACGTGGGTGGCCTGGGGCAGCGCGCAGGTGTCGCTCCGGTTGCAGCGGCCGCAGTCCTTGCCCCAGCCGTGGCTGTGGCTGACCGTCAGCACGCCCTCGCCCATCCCGCGCAGCGCCGCGATCTGCGCCGCCTCGTGCAGCGCCTCGGGGTCGAAGGTGAAGCGGCCCAGCTCCCCGACGTGCCGCGGGTCGGGGAGGCTCGCGGTGAGCACGGTGACCACGGGCGTGGTGGTGCCCGGGAGGGGCTCGGGGAGGCGCACCATCTTGCCCAGCGTCGCTCCGCCGATCTCCCGGGCGCCGGCCTCCTCCGTGTGCCGCAGGATCTCGTCGAGCATGCGCTCGTTGACGAGCACGGGACGGTCCGGGCACAGCTCGCCCTCCCCCGGCTCGACGACGCCGAGGTCCCCGAGCGTCTGGTCGGTGATGCGGGGCGGGGCCAGCACCGGGAGCGGCAGGGTCGCGGAGGCGCCGTTGCGCTCTCCGAGCACGTGCACCCAGGCGGACTCCTCGGTGCTCAGCACCGACTCGTCCCTGAGCCGCAGCGCGATGCGCTGGGCCCGCCGCACCCAGCGCCCGCTCGTGCAGCGCTGCTCGTGAAGGAGCGCGCCATCCGACGCCGAGACCAGCCGGACGTCGATCGCCTCCACGACCGGCTCCTCCAGCCACACCGGCTCGACCTCGATGCGGAGCCCGTCCGCGTCGCCCGGCAGCGTGTCCGCCAGCACGGCGCCGACGAAGATCTCCTCGGCCAGGTCGGCCAGGTCCGCGCGGATGCTCTCGCGGTGGACGACGGGGCAGCCCACGGAGGGCTCCGTCCCGATCTCCATGAAGAGCTCGTGGCTGCAATGCGCGGTGACGTTCATCCTGCGATCCTCGAAGGCTGGAAGGTCGAGACCCGTGCGGGACCCGCCCGAGCGGCAGCGGAGGCGCGCTCGGACGGGCCCCGGGCCGGGCTCAGCGCGCGCCGGCCGAGACGTGCGGGAGCACCGTCCACTCGGTGTCGGCGTCGCTCAGGTCCTCGAGCACGGCCGTCCTGTTGAGCTTCACGCCCCGGCTGAAGGCGTCCCACGGCAGGTCGTTGTCCGGGATGCCCGTCTCCCCGAGGTAGTAGTCGATGGCCTGGGCCACGCTGTGGCGCGGCGTCAGGCCGTCGCGCAGGTCGGTGGAGAGCGTCTTCTGCTGGCTGATGTCGGTGAAGCGGATCGTGGTGCTGGGCAACATGGGGAGTCGTCTCCTCAGGGGTGGAAGGTCTCGTCAGGGGTGGAACATCTCGGCGTAGCACTGCGCCACGTCGGGTCGCGACAGGACCCGCAGCAGGGGTCCGGACTCGACGCTCACGACGGCGACGGCGCGGGCGGTCTCGACGATGCGGGGGGTCTGCAGGGCGGGACGGGACAGGCGGGCCTGGGCGACGACCCCCCGCTCCCACGCGGCCAGGCGAGCGAAGCGCGCGTCGCCGTTGAGCCGCAGCGCCATGTGATGCACGGCCGCCCGGGAAGGGTCCGACCCGGGAGCCTCGACGACCGTGCGCTGGACCCGGAGCCCGCCGCGCTCCGGGGTGAGGCGCACGGGGACGCGGCCCCCCGAGTAGCGCACGCCCACCTCCCACTGCCCGTCCAGCTCGACCAGGTCGAGGCCGGGCTCGTCGGCAAGCGCCGCGAGCACGGAGCCGAGCGGCCCGGCGTCCCCGCGCCGGTGGCGCCGGGCACGCGAGGGGCCGGCGCCGAGGCTGCGGATCGCGCCGCGCATCTC
>JBFFWJ010000004.1:0-21692 GCA_041570315.1 Longimicrobiales bacterium
ATCGGTTCACGCGCAAGAAGGGGGACGCGTCGTTTCCCGAACACGCCATCGCTTACTGCCTCGATGCCGGCGGGATCGAGGCTGGCCAGCTCGCGTATGTCGGCTTCTACGACAAGCCGCTGCTCAAGTTCGAGCGCATTCTCGAGACCTACCTGGGCGTCGTGCCGAAGGGGTTCGGGTCCTTCCTCATGGCGGGGCCGCTGTGGATCAAGGAGAAGCTCTTCATGGACCGGGGGCTCCACGACTCCCTGGGCTTCGAGGGCAAGATCCTGTACTCCGAGCATCACGAGTCACACGCCGCGAGCGCCTTCTTCCCGTCGCCCTTCGAGGAGGCCGCCATCCTGACGATGGACGGCGTGGGCGAGTGGGCGACGGCTTCGATGGGCGTGGGCCGCGGCAATGACCTCGAGCTCTTCCAGGAGCTGCACTGGCCCGACTCGCTGGGCCTCCTCTACTCGGCCTTCACGTACTACACGGGCTTCAAGGTCAACTCCGGCGAGTACAAGGTCATGGGGCTGGCTCCGTACGGGGAGCCGAAGTACGTGGACCTGATCCTCACCGAGCTCCTGGACCTCCGGGAGGACGGCTCGTTCCGGCTGAACCAGAGGTACTTCAACTACCTGGACGGGCTCACGATGACCAGCAGGGCCTTCGACGAGCTCTTCGGAGGACCGCCCAGGAAGCCCGAGGCGCTCCTCACGCAGCGTGAGATGGACCTGGCGCGGTCGGTCCAGGACGTCTGTGAGGAGGTCATGCTCCGGATGGTGAGGACGGTCCACAGGGAAAGCGGCCTGCCCAGCCTGTGCCTGGCCGGCGGGGTCGCGCTGAACTGCGTCGGGAACGGACGGATTCTTCGCGAGGGACCCTTCGAGAATCTCTGGATCCAGCCGGCCTCGGGCGACGCGGGTGGCAGCCTCGGCGTCGCACAGCTCATCTGGCACCGCCACCTCGGAAAGCCGCGCACGGTGACGCCGGGAAGGGACTCCATGAACGGAGGCTATCTCGGACCCGGCTTCTGCGACGACGAGGTGAAGAAGCGGCTCGACCGCCTCGGAGCTTCGTACACGAGGCTCGACCGGGAGAAGCTGAACCGCTCGGTCGCGAAGCACCTGGCGGAGGGGAAGATCGTCGGGTGGCACAACGGCCGGAACGAGTTCGGCCCGCGTGCGCTCGGCGCCCGCAGCATCCTGGGCGATCCCCGCAGCCTGAGCATGCAGCACGACATGAACCTGAAGATCAAGTTCCGGGAGAGCTTCCGGCCCTTCGCCCCCAGCGTGCTGCGCGAGCGCGTCCAGGACTACTTCGAGATGGACACGGACTCCCCCTACATGCTTCTCGTGGCACCGGTGAAGGAGGAGCGGCAGATCCCGATGACCGAAGAGCAGCAGCGGCTCTGGGGGATCGAGCAGCTCAACGTGCCGCGCTCGGACATCCCGGCGGTGACGCACGTCGACTACTCGGCGCGCGTGCAGACCGTGAGCAGGGACACGAGCCCCGACTACTACGACCTGATCAAAGCGTTCGAGGAGCTGACCGGCTGCCCGGTGGTGGTGAACACGTCGTTCAACGTGCGCGGTGAGCCGATCGTGTGCACGCCGGAAGACGCCTACCAGTGCTTCATGCGCACGCACATCGACTACCTGGTCGTGGGCAACTACCTGATGGCCAAGGAAGACCAGCCCGAGTGGCAGGAGGAGGGAGATTGGAGACAGGAGTTCCAGCTCGACTGACGCCCGCCGAGGGGCGCAAGTTCGCCTTTCCCGTAGGAGCGGCGTTCGCGGTCATCGGTGCCGTCGCGATGTGGCGGGGCCACGAGACGGTGTCCTACGTCCTGTGGTCCGTCTCGGGCGTGCTCGTGCTCGCCGGGATCCTGATCCCCGGCAAGCTCGGCCCCGTGTACCGCGCCTGGATGGGCTTCGCGCTCCTCATCTCCAAGGTGACGACCCCGATCTTCATGGGGATCACGTACTTCCTCGTCCTTGCGCCCACCGGGCTGATCATGCGCTTGCTGGGCCGCAATCCGGTGGTCCACAAGCCCCGTGACGGCGGCTTCTGGGTGCCCCGGCCCGAGGGTGCGAAGCGACGTAGCGACCTGACACGACAATTCTGAGGCGGAGCATGGGCTTTCTTTCCGAGTTGTGGGCGTTCATGAACGAGCGCAAGAAGTGGTGGCTCCTTCCCATCATCGTGGTCATGGTCGCGGTCGGCGCGCTCTTGGTGTTCGCGCAAGGATCCGCCCTGGCTCCATTCATCTACACGATCTTCTGATCGCGCGGACGTTCCCTCGAGAGATCCCGGAGCCATGCTCGATTCTGTCATGGGGTCGCCCCGCGAGCGCCCGACAGCGTAGGCGGGCAGGCGGCCGTGTAGCAGCGCGCCAGGGACCCCCGCACGACCGTGGCGGCTCCGTGGTCGGGCCCGCGCCACCAGCGTCCACACGAGACGCCATCGGTACCGGTACCGCGCCGGCCAGAGACGCTGTGCGTACCTAGGTCAACACATAGCGGGGTGCGAAGGCCAGCATGGTCGCCACGCCCCCCCATTCGAAGTATCGGGGGATCGGCATCGCATACCGGGTCACGGCAACGACCGCGGAAGCGCCGTTCGCAAACGCCGGACCTTGATTCTCGAAGATGGAGATGGCGCGCCGCCGCGGGAAGGGTCCTGCTTCGTGGAAACGGGCTGCCTCAACGGCCCCTCAGGCGCCGAAGCAGCGGTCCCCGCGGAAGCCGCCGCAGCGACACGCCCGCCCGGAAGCCGAGGTACGTCCGCTCGAGCGCGCTCGAGCGCGTGAAGGCGAGCCGGCTCAGGCTCAGACGGGCCACGACGTCATCGGAGGGCACCACCCCCCGCTCGTGGTCGTACAGAAGGCCCAGCTCGAGCCCACTCGCCGCCGCCACCTCGATCACCTCGGGGGACCAGTTGCCGTTCGGATACGAGATGATGAAGGGCCGCTCCCCGGTCATCGACGCCAACATGTCCTGAGCGCACCGGATCTGCTGCTCGATCCCCTCGCGGTCGTAGTTCGTGAGGATGGCGTGGTCGCACGTGTGGTTACCGATGTGCACGAGCGGCTCCGCGGCGAAATCGGCGAGCTCGCGACGGGTCATCGGACGGTCGTCGTCGCCCGCCGGCCACAGAGCTCGTTCTCCGAACCGGGACCGCAGGTATCCGTCGATGGTCAGGTGGTCCACGCTCTTGAGAGCCTCGCGCTCCCGCTCGATGGACGCCGGTGGAGCGCCCTGCCGGATTCGCTCGCGGTACACGACATCCCACCAGAACGCCCGTCCCGAGTCCACGTAGTTGGAGCAAATGAAGAACACGGCCGGCACCTGTCGCTCCTGCAGGACGGGCAGAATCCGCAGGTTGTTGTAATAGCCGTCGTCGAAGGTCATCAGCACGTAGCGCCCACGGGGATCGAGCCCATCCCGGATCTCGGGCGGGGACACGAAGCGGTAGCCCCACCTTTGGAAGTACTCGATAAAGGTCCGGAACTCGTCCTCGCCCAGAGTCTGCGCCGGGTCGACCACGCGGTCCATGGTCTCGCTACCGTGCCCGGGAGCCACGGCGTGGAACAGGAAGGAGAGTAGGCCAGGCTTGTCGCCGAGGGCAGACACGTAGGCACGACACCACGCTTCGTCCAGCCCATGCCAGATCCGACGTGCGCCGGAGCGAGCGACTTCCTTCACCCGCGTCGTCATCGGCCCAGGCTCCGGAGCCGCCACATCCGGCGGGTCCCGATGTGAGTTCAGGGCTCCCTCCTCTTCGCTCTCTCTCCATGCCATCGACCTTCGAGGATCCTCGAAAAGGTACCCGACGCACGCCACGGCAAGCCACCCGCAGCGTCGCGGTGTCCGGCTGGGGCCCTGATTTCGCGGACGTCCACCGCCTCAGCCCGCACCACCCCCGAGGCCCTCCCCCCCGCTTCGCTTCCCCGGCCCAGACGGCCTCCTCGAGCTCGAACACCCGTGATCCTAGGAGCTCAGCCGTGCCCGGTGGTATGATTCGACTGAGGCTTTGACCCGACCGGACAGCGGCGCGGCCCCCGAGACAGCCGTGCCCATCGATTACGACGAAGTCGGCGTCTGCCCCTGTGGGCATGGGCGCGCGGCGCCGAGGGCCCCGGATCCATCGACGCTCCTCTCACTCATCGATTTCCCCCGAGTCCAGTGACACGCGACGCGAAGAGCAGAACAAACGGGGAAAAGGTCCGGGTCGTTCAGGTGACCCACGACTTGGGGATCGGGGGCCTGCCTCGAGTCGTCCAGACGCTGTCGGAGCACCTCGACCACTCGCGGTACGAGGTCGAGGTACTCTGCTTGCGCGATGGTGGCCCGCTGCTGGATCGGCTTGCCGATCGTGGCATTCGCTCGTTCGTCCTGAAGCGCCGAAAAACGGTGCTGCGGGCCGACTATTTCGCCGCCTCGCGGATCGCGAAGCACTTTCGCGAGCGCCGGCCCGCGATCGTGCACACGCACAATACGGAGGCGTTCGTGGAGGGCGGCTTTGCCGCCAAGATTTCGGGCGTCCCGGTTCTGATCAACACGGATCATGCCAGGGAGTTCCCCGATCTCCGTCGCCGCATGTTCCTGGAGTGGCTCGTGTCCCACGTGACCGACTACGTCGTGGCGGTCTCCGAGGACGGCAAGCAGAACCTGCGCCGGTTCGAGCGGATTGCCGAGCGCAAGCTCCGCACGGTGCACAACGGCGTCGACGCGGATTATCTGAAGCCTGCGCCGGACGCGGGGCGGATGCGCCAGCAGCTCGGAATCCCGGAGCGGGCTCCCCTCATCGGCCTGGGCTCACGCTTCGAGCCGCAGAAGGGGCTCACGTATTTCCTGCAGGCCATGCCACACGTGCTACGCGCCTGCCCCGACGTGCACGCCATCGTGGCCGGATACGGCTCGCTCGCCGATGAGCTGGAGGCCGAGGCGAGATCGCTGGGGATCTCCGAGCGAGTGCACTTCATCGGGAAGGTGCACACGATGTCCGACGTGCTCGCCTGCCTGGACCTGTTTCTGCTGCCCTCGCTGTGGGAAGGGCTGCCCATGGCGATCCTCGAAGCGATGGCCGTGGGCGTACCGATCGTGGCCACGGACGTCGGCGGCGTCACGTCGGCGCTCGAGGACGGTCGCAACGCGATCGTGGTCCAGCCGGCCGACCCGGTGGCGCTCGCTCGTGGGATCGAGCAGCTTCTCGCATCGTCCGAGCTGCGCCGCGAGCTCGGCGCGAACGCGCGCGCCGACTTCGAGGCGCGCTTCAGCGCGCAGGCGATGGCGCGGGCCTACGAGGAGCTCTACGAGGCGGCCCTTGCGCGCCGGTGAGGTCAGCGAGCGGAGGCGGCCATGGACTCCAAGGTGGATTCCACGGGTCCGAAGCTGAAGTCGGACAACAGGACGGCCATCCGGCTCCGCGTGCTCTTGCGACCCCGAAAGGTCCGGATTCTCTGAAGGAGCGGCGCATCCACCTCGGGTGCCCAGTCGTCCATCTCCCACGGGTGGATGTAGAACATGCCCGGGGCGCCGCGCTTGGCCGCCTGACGGAGCCCACCGCGAACGAGCACGGGCGGTAGCAGTCGGAAGTACGCTCCTCCGGAGGCCGGAAATCTGCGTCCGGCGACCTCCAGGGTCATCGAGGGGAACTCGGCAATCCGGCCGGCGGGCCTCTCGAGCCAGTGCGGGTCACGCTCGGCGTCCCGATAGCCGTACGTCGGATGCTGCGAGATCGGAAAGAGGCTCGCGTCGTACTCGTAACCCTCCTCGATCAGGACGTCGAAGGCCCACTCGAGGCCCGGAACGATCGAGAAGCTCGGCGCGCGATATCCCCGGACCTTCCGGCCGACGATTCCCTCCACCGCGGCCTTGCTGGCGGCGACCGAGCGCCGGAACCCGTCCGGGCCGAGTCGGGCCACGAGCTCGTGCTCGTATCCGTGCGAGGCGAGCTCGTGCCCCGCATCGGCGATCGCCCGCACCATGCCGGGCTCCCGCTCCGCCAGCCAACCGAGCACGAAGAAGGTCCCTCGCACGCCGTGCTCCGACAGAAGCTCGAGAAGCCGGGGGATGACCAGCGGCGAGCGACGCTCCAGCCCGTCCCATTCGGCCTCGGGGTAATACGGAGCCAGCGCCGTCGGATGGAAGTACTCCTCGACGTCCACCGTGAAGTGATGCGTGACCATGCTGGTCCACCCTGGCTCCGGCACCGGATTCGTGACACCGGCAATATCGAGAATTGTCGGGCGTCGGGCCAAGCGCCGGCTCCGACGGCCGCATCCTGTCCACCGACGGAATCCTTTGTTGCGCTCCACCCCCCGTTCGGCAACAGATTGTTTGGGGGTCGCCGGCTGGCGTCCCCCCGGACGATCGTGAGTCGGCTCCGCCATCTCGCACCCAGAGCTTCACGAGGAAGCGAACCTTTGCCCACCGTGCCTCGAACGCCTCGAGCTCCGGCTCCCCCCGCCAAGGGCGCGTGCCGTTTCTGCGGTGCGTCGCTCGAGCACACCTTCGTCGACCTGGGAATGTCTCCGCTTTGCGAGAGCTACGTGAGCGCGGCACAGCTCAATGCGATGGAGCCCTTCTTTCCGCTGCACGTGCGCGTCTGCGACCGCTGCTTTCTGGTCCAGCTCGACCAGTACGTGAGCGGGGAGGAGATCTTCAGCGACTACGCCTACTTCTCTTCGTACTCCGACTCCTGGCTCGACCACTCGCGCCGCTACACCGATGCGATGATCGAGCGCTTCGAGCTGGACGAGTCGAGCTTCGTCGTCGAGGTGGCCAGCAACGACGGCTATCTCCTCCAGTACTTCGTGGAGCGCGGCGTTCCGTGCCTCGGCGTGGAGCCCGCGGCGAACGTGGCGGTCGCCGCCGAGGAGAAGGGGGTCCCGACCCTCGTCGAGTTCTTCGGGGGAGCGTCGGGTGCGCGACTCGCCGGGGAGCGCCGCGCTGCCGACCTCATGATCGGCAACAACGTCCTCGCGCAGGTGCACGACATCAACGACTTCGTGGCCGGCTTCAAGAACGCCCTGGCGCCGCGCGGCGTCGTGACGATGGAGTTCCCTCACCTGATGCGCCTGGTCGAGGAGAACCAGTTCGACACGATCTACCACGAGCACTTCTCGTACTTCTCGTTCGGTACGGCCGCCCGGATCTTCGCCGCCCACGGGCTCGTGCTCTTCGACGTCGAGGAGCTGCCCACGCACGGTGGATCCCTTCGGATCTACGCTCGGCACGAAGGGGATGACACCAAGCCGGTCAGCGAGCGGGCGCGGGATCTCGAACGGAGGGAGATCGAGGCGGGGCTCTTCGAGCTGGCGTACTACGCCTCCTTCGGCGAGCAGGTGAGGGAGACGAAGAGGAAGCTCCTCGACTTCCTCATCCGCGCGAAGCGGGAGGGAAAGGCCATCGCGGGCTACGGGGCGCCCGGGAAGGGCAACACGCTCCTGAACTACTGCGGCGTCGGCCGGGATTTCCTCGACTTCACGGTCGACCGCAACCCCCACAAGCAAGGGATGTATCTACCGGGAACGCATATCCCGATCCACCCGCCGGAAAAGATCGACGAGATGCGTCCGGACTACGTCCTGATCCTTCCCTGGAACCTCAAGGAAGAGATCGCCCGCCAGCTGTCCGGGGTACGCGCCTGGGGCGGGCGCCTGGTGGTGCCCATCCCGGAAACGACGCTCCTCCCGTGATCTTCACCGAGACCCCCGTGGAGGGGGCCTACGTGGTCGGCCCCGAGCGGCACGAGGACGAGCGCGGCTGGTTCGCGCGAACCTGGTGCGCCCGAGAGTTCTCCGAGCACGGGCTCGCCGCGACGCTGTCACAGTGCAGCCTCTCGTTCAACCTGCGATGCGGGACGCTGCGGGGCCTGCACTACCAGGCGCCACCGCACGAGGAGGCCAAGCTCGTACGCTGCCCGCAGGGACGCATCTACGATGTCGTGCTGGATCTGCGCCCGCACTCCTCGAGCTTCCTGACCCACTTCGGCGTCGAGCTGGACGGCGCCGACCACCGTGCGCTCTACGTTCCGGAGGGGTGCGCGCACGGCTTTCAGACGCTGGAGGACAACTCGCTGGTGTTCTACCAGATGTCCGCGGCGTACGCTCCGCACGCGGGGCGCGGCGTGCGCTGGAACGATCCGGCGTTCGGCATCGACTGGCCCCTGCCCGACCCGGTCATCGTGGATCGAGACGCCTCGTATCCGGACTTCAGGCCGGAATCCTCGTGAGCAGGTCCGACGCGACTCCGGACGCCGCCACGGCGGGTCGCGAGATGTTCGCGCTGATCGAGGAGCTCTTCCCGGTCTGCCGCAGCATCACGGGAGCGGGCTTTCGGGACACCCTTCACCGGATCCAGCGTGAGATCGACCTGGACGTGCACGAGGTCCCCACGGGGACGCGGGTGTTCGACTGGACGGTGCCACGCGAGTGGAACATTCGCGACGCATGGGTGAAGGGCCCCGACGGTGAGCACGTGGTCGATTTCCGTGCGTCGAACCTGCACGTCGTGAGCTACAGCGTTCCGGTCCGGCGCACACTGTCCCTCGAAGAGCTCAGGCCGCACCTGCACTCCCTGCCGGACCGACCGGACTGGATCCCCTACCGCACCTCCTACTACGAGGACACCTGGGGCTTCTGTCTCACGCACCGGACCCTGGAATCCCTTCCGGACGGTGAGTACGAGGTGCTCATCGACGCCACGCTCGAGGCCGGGCACCTGACCTACGGGGAGTGCTTCCTTCCGGGCGAGGGAGGGGGGGACGTGCTCATCTCCTGCCACTCCTGCCACCCCTCGCTGGCCAACGACAACCTCTCCGGAATCTCCTTGGCGGTGGCGCTCGCCCGGAGTTTGACGGAGCGGAAGCGGCGCCGCTCGTACCGGATCCTCTTCATCCCCGGCACCATTGGCTCCATCACCTGGCTGGCGCGCAACGAAGCTGCCGCCGAGCGCGTGCGACACGGCCTCGTGCTGAGCTGCGTGGGCGACGCGGGACGGCTCACGTACAAGCGCAGCCGACGGGGAGACGCGGTCGTGGACCGCGCGGCGGCGCACGTGCTCCGTCATCGCGGCGTCGATCACGAGATCCTGGACTTCGTGCCCTACGGCTACGACGAGCGCCAGTACTGCTCGCCGGGCTTCGACCTTCCCCTGGGCTGCCTCATGCGCACGCCCAACGGCCGCTTCCCCGAGTATCACACGTCCGCCGACGATCTGGGCTTCGTGCGACCGGAGCACCTCGCCGACTCCTTCCGTGCTGCGTGGGAGATCCTGCAGGTGCTCGAGCACAACGCGACGTACGAAAGCACGAATCCGAAGTGCGAGCCGCAGCTCGGCCGGCGTGGCCTGTACCGCCGGACCGGCGGCCACGCGAGCCTTCCGGGTTACGAGATGGCGCTCCTCTGGGTCCTCAACCTCTCGGACGGTCGACACGACCTGCTCGCGATCGCGGACCGGGCCGGGCTTCCCTTTTCGGTGGTTCGCGAGGCGGCGGAGGAGCTGGCGGAGCACGACCTCCTGGAGGCGCGCGTATGAACATCCTGATGACCGGCCATGACGGTTACGTCGGCACCGTGATGGCGGACGTCCTGATCCGAGCCGGGCACGAAGTCCACGGCCTCGACACCTACCTCTTCCATGCGTGCGCCTTCGGCCCCGAGCCCCCGCCGATCCCGGCGACCCGTGCCGACGTGCGAGGCGTCACGCCGGACGATCTACGGGGCTTCGACGCGGTCGTGCACCTCGCGGCGCTCTCCAACGACCCCCTCGGACACCTGGACGCCGGGCTCACCCACGAGATCAACTACGAGGCCACGCTCCGGGTGGCCCGGGCGGCCCGCGACGCCGGCGTCGAGCGCTTCGTCTTCGCCTCCTCCTGCAGCCTCTATGGCGTCGCGGGCGACGGGATGCTCGACGAGACGGCGGCGTTCAACCCGATCACGCCCTACGGGCACTCGAAGGTGCGCTCCGAGCAGGCCCTCTCGGAGCTCGCGGGCGATCACTTCAGCCCCACGTACATGCGGAACGCGACCGCCTACGGCGTCTCTCCGAGACTGCGGGCGGACGTGGTGGTGAACAACCTGGTCGGGCACGGCGTGACCACGGGCACGATCCTGCTGCAGAGCGATGGCCGGTCGTGGCGGCCGCTGGTGCACGTCGAGGACTTCTCCCGGGCTTTTCTGGCCGTGCTCGAGGCGCCTCGGGATCAGGTCCACGACCAGGCGTTCAACGTGGGCAGGACCGCGGAGAACTATCAGATTCGAGACCTCGCGGAGCTCATCCGAGAGCTGGTGCCGGGGTGCGACGTCTCCTTCGCGGAGGGTAGCGTCGCCGACCCCAGGAGCTACAGGGTCGACTGCAGCAAGCTGGAGGATCTGGAGGGCTATCGACCCGTCTGGACCGTGCCGCGCGGCGTCGAGGAGCTCGCCGAGGCCTTCGCTCGCGAGGGGTTGACGGCGGGGGAGTTCCTGGGCGGTCGTTATACGCGGCTCGCGCACCTCGAGAAGCTCATGATGGGGGGCGACCTGGACGGATCGCTGCGTTGGACCGCCCAGCCCATGAACCCCTCGGACCCGGAGGTCAGGTGAAGGTCGTGCTCTTCTGCGGAGGCCTGGGCATGCGCCTGCGGGATCATGCCGACAACGTGCCCAAGCCGATGGTGCTGCTCGGCCACCGGCCCATCGTGTGGCATCTGATGAAGTACTATGCGCACTTCGGCCACAAGGACTTCGTCCTCTGCCTCGGGCACGGCGGGGATGTCATCAAGCAGTACTTCCAGAACTACGACGAGGGGGTTTCCAACGACTTCGTCCTCACCGAAGGCGGAAGGCGCAGACAGCTACTCGCGACCGACATCGACGACTGGCGGATCACCTTCGTGGAGACCGGACACCACGCCAACATCGGACAGCGGCTGCTGGCCGTCCGGCCCTACCTCGAAGGCGAGAGCGCATTCCTGGCGAACTACTCCGACGGGCTCACCGACCTCTCGCTTCCCGACCAGCTCGAGGTCTTCGAGCGACACGGCAAGGTGGCCAGCTTCCTCGCGGTACGCCCGAACATGAGCTACCACTTCGTCGCGACGGACGACGAAGGCCGCGTGACGGCCTTCCGCGACATCGCGCAGTCGGGCCTGAGGGTCAACGGCGGCTTCTTCGCCTTCAAGACGGAGATCTTCGACTACATCCGCGACGGGGAGGAGCTGGTGCTCGAGCCCTTCCAGCGCCTCGTGGACGCCGGTGAGCTGCTCGCCTACCGCTACGACGGCTTCTGGATGCCGATGGACACGGCCAAGGACAAGCAGCGCTTCGACGACCTCCTCGGCCGGGGCGATCCTCCGTGGGAGGTCTGGAACCCCCGGGCACGGTCTCGCGCCGAGACCGGGGAGGTCGCGCTGCGCCGATGGTATTAGAGCTCGGGGTGCCGGCGGGGGAGCGTCTCGAGGTCCTGTGCCTCGGTGCCCACCCGGACGACATCGAGATCGGCTGCGGCGGGACCCTCCTGCGACTCGCCCGGGAGCGCCCCGGACTCCACGTCCACTGGATCGTGCTGAGCGGCGAGGGTGACCGCCTCGCGGAGGCGCACAGGGGTGCCGAGCTCTTCCTGGGCGACGTCGAGCACGACGTCCTCGTGGAGGGATTCCGTGACGGCTTCTTCCCCTACGTGGGGTCGCGGGTCAAGGAGTTCTTCGAGGAGCTGAAGGGCCGTGTGTCGCCCGACCTGATCTTCACTCATTTCCGCCGCGACCGCCACCAGGACCACCGCACCGTATCCGACCTGACCTGGAACACCTTCCGGGACCACCTCATCCTCGAGTACGAGGTGCCCAAGTACGACGGGGATCTGGGACGCCCGAACTGCTACGTGCCACTCGACGAGCGAACCTGTCGCGACAAGGCGGAGAAGCTCATGACGGCGTTTCCGACCCAGGCGGGCCGGCATTGGTTCGACGAGTCGACCTTCTTGGGGCTCATGCGCCTCCGCGGCCTGGAAAGCCGGTCGCCCGGGGGGTTCGCCGAGGCGTTCCACGGCCACAAGCTCAGGCTGGGACTATGACGCGACGCCGCCCTGCGAGAACGCCCGACGGTCGCACGCCCGCCGCGTGCCCCGACGTACGATTGATGTACCGGTGGTGGCGAGTGCTGGGGCGTGAAGCGCGTCGGCTGCGGGACTTGATGTATGGCAGCATCGCGTGGGGCTACCCATGGGGCGGCGGGCGTCACCCCTCCCGGTGACTCAGGAGCTCTTGAGCGCCGGACGAAGGTGGACCTCCGTGACCTCCGCGGTCCGCGGGAGGGACAGAGCGGCCACAATCGTCTCCGCGACCGACTCGGGCTGCAGCAAGCTCTCGGGTGCGTAGGTCGCACCCGCCGCCCCGATCAGGCGGCGGGTCAGGGGCGTGGCAGTCCGGCCGGGGAAGACGCTCAGCACACGTACGCCGCGGTCGTTGACCTCCTCACGAAGGGCGTCGGCGAAGCCCACGAGCCCATGCTTGGTGATCGCGTACTGGCCCGAGTAGGCTCGCGGAAAGCGCGTCACGCTGGAGTTGACGAAGACCACGTCGCCAGGAGCGGCCACCAGGACGTCGAGGAGGGCCTGCGTGAGCGCATACGGCGCGACCAGGTTGATCGCCAACATCTCGTCGAGATCCATCTTGTGGGCCTCGGCCAGCGTCCCGACCCCGATCGCCCCTGCGCAGTGGATCAAGAAGTCCAAAGCCCCGCGCCGAGATACGCGCTCGACCAGGGCATCGCGCTGCGCAGCGACCACGAGGTCCGCGGGCTCCGCGACGATGCGCCCCGCGGGCGCTCCCGATGAAAGCTCCGCCAACCTGCCTCGATCTCGACCCACCGCGTGCACCATTGCTCCGACCCGAGCGAGGGCAAGCGTCACGGCTCGGCCGATGCCGCTCGACGCGCCCGTCACGACGCCCACCTTGCCCACGAAATGGGCGGCTGCACCTTCGCTCCCTCTCGGCACGGGACTCAAACCCTCCTCGTTCGGGACCTGCGAAGCCTGGTGGACCACGCTCCGACTCGGCCGGAGAATCTCGTGGAAGGAGAGAAGGCCCACCCCCGCCACGCCGCACGTGCTCCAACCGGCTTCTGTGGTCGGCCGACATCGGCTGCGAAACCGGCGGTCGCCACGGCCATGGCGGCGAGGCAGCAGCCTCCGTCCACCCTACACCTGCGGAGCCGTGATGGGAGGGAGCACCTCGGTCGTCGAGTTCATCTGCACGGACCCGTGGAAAGGCGGCCCTCCCTGCACCCGCACGAGCCTGGTCGGTCCGTAGTGGAGTTCCTTCACCGCCAGGCGGTCCCACAAGTGACACTCCATGGCGTACGTGCCCGGGGGCACGTTCATCTGCATCGACGCCCGGACGCGAAAGTCGCCCCTCCGGGGGACGTCGAGCTTCCGAGTCGACGGGCCGTTGCCGAACACGATCTGGCCCGTTTGGAGCGAGCGCGCCTGGAACCAAACCTCGACGGTGTCGGGCAAGAGCGCGTTGCGGTTCGTCACGTGGATCACCATCTCGACGCGATCGCCCGAGGCGACCCGCTCCGGCTCGACTTCCACAGCCGTGATCTCGATCGGGCGGCTGGTATCGACATCCTCGTCCCCGCCGCCCCGAGAGGCCACGTACGCTTCGATGCACTCCGCCGGGCTGCCGCGGGCCTCGATACGTCCTTGCTTCAGCAGAACCCCGTGGGAGCACAGATCGGAGACGCGCTCGAGCTGGTGCGAGACCACGACCACCGGGATCCCGCTGGTCGCCAGCTCGCGCAGGCGCCCGAAAGCTCTTTGCTGGAAGGCGAAGTCACCCACCGACAGAACCTCGTCGATCAGCAGCACATCTACGTCCAGATGCGCCGCAATCGAGAAGCCGAGACGCGCGTTCATGCCCGACGAGTAGCGCTTGACGGGCATGCCCACGAACTCGGCGAGACCGGCGAACTCGATGATCCGGTCGAACTTGGCCGCGATCTCCCGCCTCCTCATCCCCATGATGGCGCCCTGCAGGTAGACGTTCTCACCCCCTGTCAGGTCCCCGTGGAAGCCGGCCGCCAACTCGATCAGGGCTCCTACCCGACCCCCGATGGAGATGGAGCCCCGGGTCGGGCGCATGATCCGGCTCAGGATCTTGAGCATCGTCGACTTGCCGGCGCCGTTCGGCCCGATGATGCCCAACGCTTCCCCCGGTGAGACGGAGAAGCTCACGTCGCGCAGGGCCCAGAAATCACCCTCGCGCAGCCCCACCCGCGGTCCCCGACCCATGAGCCTCCTGCTCACCGCAGGAATCAGGTCGCGGAGGCTGTCGTGAAGCTCGCCCCGGTGGAACCTCTTCCAAACGTTCTGGACGACGAGTGGGTTTTTGGACATTCTCGGAAGAGGTCATGGTGTGTCGGTGACGGCTCGAAGAGCGGCGACAGACCGTCAACGGCCGTCTCGCTACCCAATCCTAATGCATTCGACAGCGCACTCGACAGCACGCGGTGCTCCGCCCCCAACAGATCGGGCCTCCTTGCTCCGAGACGCGCGAGACATCGCGTGGGATCTGTGGACGTACCGGGACCTCCTCATCCAGCTCACGCTGCGCGACATCAAGATCCGCTACAAGCAGTCTCTGATGGGATTCGGCTGGGCGATCCTGATGCCCGTCCTGATCGTGATGGCCGGCTTGATCGTGCGCGTCGCGATCAGCTACCTCTCCGGAACGGAGCTGGACATGGCGGTCCTGACCGGGATCGCGGTGAAGTCCCTGCCCTGGGCCTTCTTCGTCGGGGCCCTCGGATTCGCGAACAGCAGCCTCGTGGGAAACGCGAACCTCGTGACGAAGGTGTACTTTCCTAGGGAGGTGCTGCCGATTTCCGCCACGCTGGCCCAGGCGTTCGACACGCTGGTGGCTGCGACCGCCCTGGCCGTCGTCCTTCCCTTCTTCGGTGTCCGCCCGACCTGGGCGCTCCTGTGGGTTCCACCCCTCGCGGTCACCCTCTTCGCGCTCACCGCGGCGGCAGGACTCGCCCTCAGCTGCGCCAACCTCTTCTTCCGGGACGTGAAGTACCTCGTCCAGGTCCTCATCACCTTCGGCATCTTCGTGACCCCTGTCTTCTTCGAGCCGACGATGTTCCCGGGGAACGGACCGCACCTGCTGATGCTGAACCCGCTGGCGCCCATCCTCGAGGGGCTGCGCCTGGCCGTGGTGGAGGGACATTCATTGCTCGCCGTGGCTGCCGCGGGAACGGCTGACGGAGGTGCGGCGCTGTGGTCTCCGTGGTATCTCGCGTATGCGGCGCTGTGGGGCTTCGGAGGCCTGACGCTCGTTTCGCTGGTCTTCCACCGCCTGGAGTACCTCTTCGCCGAGTATGCGTGATCCCTCGATGACGGAAGCGGCCACCGCGGCGGCTCGGACACGCGACCTGGCTGCGGCGTTGGGCTCCCCGCTCCGGACGCTCCTCGTCAGCAGCCGGGATACGCTGGACGGATGGCTTCATCGGAGCCGTCGGCGACGCGCCCGAGCCCGGCTGCGCGGCCTCTCCCCCGCGAGGGTCCTCTTCGTGTGCCTGGGAAACGTCTGTCGCAGCCCCTACGGAGAGCGCGTCTGGCTCCGCAGCGCGGGTCGCGGCCGCCCCGCCGAGTCGGCCGGTTTCATCGGTCCGGGCCGCTCGCCACCGGACACCGCCCTCGACGTCGCGCGAGCGCGGGGCATCGACCACGGGGACCATCGGTCGCGGGCAGCGAGCGCCGAGATGCTGCGGGCCGCCGACGCCGTCTTCGTCTTCGACCGCCTCAACGTGGCTCACCTGCGCGCCACCCGTTTCGTGCCCGCCCGACGCATTCTTTGGCTCGGTGACTTCGATCCGAAGTGGGTGGGCAAGAGGGCGATCATCGATCCGTGGGGCAAGAGCGCGAGCGACTTCGAGAGGACCTTCGAGCGGATCGAACGGTGCGTGGCCGACGCGGTGGAAGCGCTGGGCGTCGGGCAGGACGGCTCCGGGCCGTGAACCTGTGCAAGAGGCCAGGCCGTTCCTCGCCGAGTCGCGAGGGTGGCGGCGACCGGCTTCCCTGGGGGAGCTCTGCACGAGCCTGGTGCGCCTCGTTGCCCGCGCATGGTCCCGGATTCGAGGCGACTCCCCGAGGGCATGCCCGCGCTACGTCGAGGGGAGTCAACGAGGAAGACGGGGCCGTGCCGTCGCGACCCCACTGCCGTTCCGGGCCTTGGCGGCCAGGTGGGTGCGGGCGCAGCGTGGTCGCTAACCTGCGTCGTCTCTCCTCCTCGCCGTAGCGCTGCTACGACCCGTCGTCGTTCCTAGCCTCAGCTCACGCGCTCCTCCTGGGCGAGACACGCCAGATTCGTGCAGCTTCCCTAGGACGCCGCATCGGGGTCGCCTATCTTTGTGGTGCGACGGTCACTCCTCGCTTGTCACACCTCGCTTCCGCATTGTCCCCCACACCGCTCATGGTCAAGGCCGCTGCTTGGGCGTGGGTCGCCTGCGCTCTTCTCGCCGGAGCCATCGAGGCTCAATCGGCGACCACCGGCAGCGTAGCGGGAACGATCCGAAGCCCGAACGGCCCGGCGGTTTCCCGAGCGCTGGTGACGGTGACCTCGATCGACGAAGGGCCGTCACGGGAAGAGACGACGGACGTCTTCGGCGCTTTCCTCCTGCGCTTCCTTCCCGTCGGCGTGTACGAGCTCAGGGTGGAGGCGATCGGCTTCCGACCGCTCGTGGCGCGGACTCTCGCGGTCAACGAAGGAGACCTCCGTCACGTCACGCTCACCCTCCGGCCCGAGGAGCCCCCGGTGGTCGGGGTGGACACCGTGATGCTCGCGGATGGCGCGGCAGCCGTGTACCGGGGCGCTCATGCCCGCTTCGGGCCGGAGGAGCTGGACGGGCTACCGCTTCGGTCGGACGACCTCGCGTCGGTTCTGGCCCTCTCCTCCGATTTCGACGAGTCTCTGGGCACGCGCGGCCTGCCGGGCAGCCTCTCCGTCGTCGTGGCGGACGGCGTGCCTTTCTACCGTGCCCCCCATCCGGTCCTCTCCACGGAGTTCTTGCCCAACCCCCTCTTCTCGCGTGCCCTGATCCGAAGCGTCCGAGCCCACGGGCAGCCGAGGGACGTCAGGCATTTGGCCGCTCCCGCCGGTTTCATCGAGGTGTCCACGCCGTCCTCTGCCGGGGAGCGCGGCCTCGAGATCGAGGGCGCGTACAGCGGCAACCCGCTCTGGTCCTCCAGCGAGCTCGACATCGACACGCCCTCGCTTCTCTCGTTCCAGGGCAGCGCACGGGGGTCCCGGCCGGTGGGCTCCGGCCAGTCTCGCCTGACCTTCGCCGGCGAGGCGCTGCGGCATCAGACGCCCCTCGTCCCGAGGGTTGGTGAGGGGGTGGCTGCCGGGCTCGCGGGCTTGGACGCCGACCTGCTCGCGGCGCTCACCGAGCCTACCGTCGAGTCGTACGGCCGGTACGGCGGCCTCGCCCGCCTCGACGTCGGGTACGGTCGGACGGGGAGCCTCTTCGTGCGGGGCATGGGAAGCTACACGAAGCGCGAGCTGGACGGCCTCGGACCTGCGTACACGACCCGAGAAGCGGCCCCAGCCGAGACATCCAAAGACCTCTCGCTCGCCGCCGGGCTCGTGGGGCAATACTCCAACACGCTCACCCTGGAGCTTCGCACGGCCGTGTCCGGTAGCTTCCGGGACTTCGAGTCCGGAAGCTCGGCGCCCGGCCCCGCCTACCTGACCGGCCTCGCCGCACCACTCGGCGACCTCCCTTCCGTCGCCGGTGCGTCATCCCGGGCCGATCTGATCGCGATGCCCATCGGCCATCTAGCCCGCGGCAACGGTCAGCTCAGCGTCGGAGGCGCGGCGCGACTGTCCAGCTTCACGATGGCCAATTCCGCCGCACCCGACGGCGACCTGATCTTCTCCGACGCATCCGCCCTCCTCGCCGGAAGGGGCGTTGGGCGATCCACGGATGCCCCCGAGACGTCGTTTTCGACGCGTGAGCTCGGCGTCTTCGCGGAGTACGTCGCCGGGCTCGCGCCGGGGCTGGACGTGTCCCTCGGCCTCCGCTACGACTTCGAGTCCTTCTCCGACGACGAGGTCGCCGGCAACGCGACGTGGCTCGCCGCCTCCGGACTCCCGAACGACACCGTACCCGATTCCTTCGACAACCTCGGGGCGCACGCCTCGCTGACGTGGCGACCCGCCACGGAGTCGGGACCCGTCGTGCACCTGGAGCTGTCCACGCGCGCCGGCGACGTCGATCCGAGGGCCATCTACGAGCTCGCATCGCGCGACGTCGGCGCCACCTCACTCCGCGTCGACGGCACCGGCATCGCCTGGCCGGGCGGAGAAGCTGCGACGTCGACCCCACCGCTCCCGGCCCTCACGCTCTTCGGACCGGACGTCCGACCGCCCCGTGCGGCCAACGTCGACCTGGGCCTCGTGCAGCCCGTGGGCCAGGCCTCGTCACTCTTCGTTCGGACATCCTATCGGAGGACGGACTTCATCCTACGACGCCGGAACCTGAACCGGCCCGCAGAAGCCGAGGCCGTGGACGAGTTCGGGCGGCGCGTGTACAGCCCTCTTCAGCAGGACGGGTCCCTGGTCGGCCCCGCAGGACAGGGGGCTCGTCGCTTTCCCGCCTTCGCCGAAGTGTGGGCGCTGGACCCGGACGGATGGTCCGAGTACCGCGGGGTCACGGGAGGAGTCGAGCACGAAGGAAACCGTCTGGCGCTCTTCGTCTCGTACACCTGGTCGGAGACGAGGGACAACTGGATCGGAGCAGCCGGCGGTCCCCCGGACGCGTCCCTGCCTCCGGATCTGCCGCGAAGTCCGGGAGAGGAGGAGTGGGGCGAGGGCACATCCGACTTCGACGTCCCCCACCGCGTCGCCGGCGGCGCGACCCTCCGAGCCGGACGGGCTACCCTTTCGACCGTCTACCGATTCCGTTCGGGGCAGCCCTTCACGCCCCGGTACCGATACGGGGTGGACGCGAACGGAGACGGATCGGCGCGCAACGACGTCGCCTTCGTGCCCGACGATCCGGCCGCGTCGGCCCTGGTCGACGACTGGCCCTGCCTCGAGGACCGGATCGGTGCCTTCGCTGTGCGCAACTCGTGCCGCGGCCCGGGTGAGCACACGCTCAGCGTGCGGCTCCGCCTCTCGCTCGGGCAGGTCGCGGGCCGCTTCGCCGAGCTTCTGATCGACGGGCTGGACCTCATCGAGAGTTCGGCGGGGGTGTTGGACGAGGCCCTGCTTCTCGTCGATCCGGAGGCCGTCCTGTCCGTGTCGCCCGATGGCTCGACCGTCACCGTTCCGGTCACGGTGAACCCCGACTTCGGGCAGACGCTGTATCCGACCACTCGGGGCCGAATGGTGCGCCTCGGCCTGAGAATCCGATGAGGGCGGCCGGCGCGAGCGAGCCGGGTCGCGTCCTCGCGGCCCTCGCCATCGCCCTGGCGGTCGGCTGCGAGCGGGCCACGGACGTGGAGCTCCTCGAGATTCCCGAGTCGGGCGTCTTGGTCGGCTCGGCCTTCCTCGACCTCGACGCGAGCGGGGCGCTCACGAGCCCGGATCGCCCCCTGGCCGGCGCGAGCGTCCTCCTGCGGACGAGCGCCGCCGGGACCGTCGTGGAGACGGCCGTAACGGATGACGCGGGCGACTTCGCCATCCTCGATGTCCCGCTGGGCTCCTATCGGCTCTCACTGGCCCCGGAGGTCCTCGGAGACTCGCTCGTCCTCCTGGGCGGCGGGGATTCGGTCACGGTCGCATTCGCCGACACCGCCGCGGTGACGGTGGGGGCGTCCTTCGCCATGCTCACGCTTCCCGAGGTTCTCGCCACGCCGACGGGGCGGCGGGTCTTCACCGGCGGGATCGCCCTCTCCTCGCGCCCGAACTTCGGCGACGGCCAGGTCCACTTCGAGGGGGACGGCGTCTACCTTCGGGCGCTCAACGTCGAGCGGGGATCGGTCGTGCCCGGCGACTCGGTACGGCTGCTGGGACGGGTGATCGAGAACAACGGGCGACCGGCTCTCGACGACGTATCCTTCGAAGTCCTCGTGCCGCAGGCGGCGGTGGTGACGCCGGTGGACGCGGCAACCGGACTCGCAGCCGCCGCCGACGGGGGCGCGCTCGACGCCGCGCTGATCGCCATCCGCTCGGCGGAGATCTCGGACACTTCCACAACGGCCGAGGGTCACTTTCGCTTCTGGGCCGACGACGGAACCGATCCCGTGGAGCTCGTGATCCGCGACTTCCTGGTTCCCGGGATCTCGAAAGCCGCGTTCCGGCCCGACACGATCGTGCACGTGCAGCGCGCCGCCGGCCTGCTGTCCCCTGTCCAGGACGGCTCGGGCTCGGTGCGCTGGCAGCTCCTGCCGCGGGGCGCGACCGACATCGCGCTCGCGCTCAAGCTCGCCGACGTCTCGGTCGCTGCGGCCTTCGATGCTCTCCAGGCCAGCCTTGGCGACACGGTCGAGGTGACCGTGGTGGTCGCCAACGCCGGCCCCGAGGTCGCGACCGGCGTTCAGGTGGCCGACACGCTGCCGGCAGCGCTCACGATCCTCTCCGCGACCGCCACCCGCGGCGCGTTCGATGCCGCAGGGAGGGTGTGGACCGTCGGTGATCTCGGGGTCGACGAGGCGGATACGTTGAGAATCCGCGCGGAGGTCACGGACGGCACGCCCGGCACGATCTCGAACATCGCCCGCGCGCTGCAGCTTCTCCTCCAGGTCGACCCCGCGCCCGGCAACGACGCCGCCGAGGCGACGCTGACCGTCTCCTGAGCGGACGGATGGCGGCGCAGCCGCCGCGCGCCGGATAACGGGCACGAGCGGCCGGGATCCCCGCCGCCGGCTCGCGCTCCCCACGGTGAAACAAGAAGCTGGCCCGAGTTGGCACGATAGGTGCAACTTGGAGCGCGCGGAGTTGAATTCGAAGGGCGCGTTGGGCGACATCGCCGTGCCTCACGAGGGACGTTTTCGTCGCCTACCGGAAAATAGTTCCGCACTCCGAGCACAGGGATTCCATGCCCCCCCAGAGGCCAGAGACCGTGAGCACAGCGAGCGACAACCTCGATGCCCTGTTGTCGGAGTACGAGCGTCGCAAGCAGGACGAGACCCGCCGCATGGTGCAGCGGGCATTCAAGCTCGAAAGCGCAAGGAAGAAGGGCGCCGAGCACCTGAGGCAGTTCGCGCTTCCGTACACCCGGGAGGTCGCCGAGCGGCTCCAGGAGGCCGGTCATCGCGTCGTCTACCAGGAATTCATGGACGCCTATCCCCCGAATGTCCGACTCCATCTCTATCCCCGAATGGGCCCCCTGGAGCTCGAGGACTCCGGACGATCGACTCTGGAGCTGGTGTGGGGAGAGCCACAGGCCGACCGGCTCTTCGCGCGTCGATGGACCTCCGCGGGGCTTGGTGAGATGCGGGAGCTCGGATCGGTTCCGGCCACGGACCTGGACGAGCTGTGGGTGCGTGAGCAGCTACTCGCATTCGTCCGCGAAGCTTTGGATCTCGCGTGAGAGGACCGATGTCTGAAGACCCGATCTTCGACCCCTGGGCCCTCGGTGAGGAGAGCCGCCCCACGCGGAGCCAGCGCAGCTCGCGATGGAGGTCCGCGGCCAGCCCGGCGCGGGGACTTCCCCTGGCCACGCCCACGACCGGCACGGCACGCAGGCCGCCACCGCCCGCGACCGCCTG
>JBFFWJ010000005.1:0-21312 GCA_041570315.1 Longimicrobiales bacterium
GAGGCTCGCCTGGCCGTCGACGTCGCCCGCCTGGAGGGCGACCTCACCCGCCTCGGCGAGCGGCTCGAGACCATCGCGGCGGCGCGCAGGCAGGCGCACGACCGAGTCGATGCGCTGGACGCGGAGGAGACGGGGCTGCGCGACGAGCTCGCGGAGGCCCGACGCATCCGCTTCGAGGGAGACGAGGCTACGGCCCGGCTCTTCGAGGAGCGGACGAGGGCCGAGGCGGACGTACGGGCCCGGGACGAGCTCCTGCAGCAGGTTGGGGAAGCGCTCGCCGTTGCCGAGAGGCGGGCGCGGGAGGCTCGGACCGCCGAGCGCGCCGCGGTGGACCGCCGCCACGCGCTGGAGCTCGAGCAGCAGGAGCTGCAGAGCAGGATCGAGCGGATCCGTGAGCGCCTGGAGGGCGAGTGGGGCCGGCCGCTCGAGGTCCTGCTCGACGAGGCCAGCCCGGTGGAGGGAGAGCCGGAGGAGCTGCAGGCGGAGCTGGACGACCTGGTGGCTGCTCTCGAACGGCTCGGGCCCGTGAACATGCTCGCGGTGGAGGAGCACGCCGAGGAGAGCGAGCGCCTCGAGTTCCTGACGTCGCAGCGGGCCGATCTCACCGGGGCCCGCAACGACCTCCGCTCGGCCATCCGCGAGATCAACAAGACGGCGACGGACCTCTTTACGGGAACCTTCGACGAGATCCGCGCCAACTTTCGGGCGACCTTCCTGCGGCTCTTCGAGGGCGGGGAGGCCGACATCTGGCTCCAGGACGCCGAAGACCCCCTCGAGTCCCCGATCGAGATCCACGCGTCTCCGAGGGGCAAGAAGACCCAGCGCATCGACCTCCTGTCGGGGGGAGAGCGGGCGCTTACGGCGCTGTCGCTCCTCTTCGGGATCTACCTGGTCAAGCCGAGCCCGTTCTGCGTTCTCGACGAGGTGGACGCGCCGCTCGACGAGAACAACATCGGGCGCTTCATCCGGCTGCTCGGGGACTTCAAGGTCGACACGCAGTTCGTCGTCATCACCCACAATCCGCGCACGATCGAGGCGGCGGACTGGATCTACGGAGTCACGATGGAGGAGCCGGGGGTGAGCACGATCGTGGGCGTGAAGCTCGAGGACGCGCTCGAGGCCGCGGGAGCGGCCTGAGCCCCGTCTTTCCGTGGCTCGCCCGGAGCGAGATCGATCCTCTGCGCTCCTGACGATCGTCGGATCCGGCACGCTCGTCCCGGACGCGAGCCGGCGCTCCGCTGCCCACCACGTCGCCGCGGGATCGGCGAGCGTGCTGCTCGATTGCGGCACGGGCGCGCTGCACGGGCTGGATGCTTGCTCCGTCGACTGGCGGCGGATCACGCACGCGGTCGTCTCGCACTTCCACTACGATCACGTCGGCGACCTCCCCGCTCTCCTGTTCGCGCTCAAGCACGGGTTGGCGTCGCCCCGCAAGGAGCCGCTCGCCGTGTTGGGACCACCGGGCCTGCGGGTGTGGCTCGAGCGCTTGGACCGGGCCCTCGGCCTCGGCATGCTGGACCAGACGTTCCCCGTGGAGATCGTGGACCTCGCGCACGGCCGGACGTTTTCGATGGATCACGCGCTGGGGATGCGCTGCCACCCCACGCGACACACCGAGGAGTCGGTGGCCTGGATCCTCGAGGGCCCATGGGGCGCGATCGCGTACACCGGCGATACCGGTGCCTGGCCGCCTCTCGCCGAGGCGCTCCGGGGGTGCCGCATCCTGATCGCCGAGTGCTCCCATCCCGACTCGGCTCCGATGGAGCTGCACCTCACCCCCCGGACGCTCGCGCAGCTCGCCGCCGCCGTCGATCCGGAGCTTCTCGTGGTTACGCACGTCTACCCTGCCCACTCCCCCGAAGAGGCGGTCTCCGGAGTGAGGGATCGGTTCGCGGGCCGGGTCGTCGCCGGCGAGGACGGCCTGCGCGTGCGCGTGTCTCCGGGATCGCTCGCCGTGGACCCGCCCGCGGCGGCCGTGTAGACTTCCTAGCGGCTCGGACCCCGGGCCTTGGCACTCGGAACAGAGCGACGCACATGCTCGTGGTAATGAAGCACAACGCCACCGAAGATCAGATCGCCGGCGTCGTCGGGACGATCAGGGACATGGGCTACGAGGCTCGCCCGATTCCGGGTGGGCAGCGCACGGCCGTCGGGCTGATCGGCAACGACGGGGGCGTGGACTCGGCTCGCCTCCAGGGGCTCGAGGGGGTCCTGGACGTGATCCCCGTCACGCATCCCTACAAGCAGGTCTCCCGCGAATGGCGCGAGGAAGACACGGTGGTGTCGCTGGCCAACGGCACCCGGATCGGCGGGAGCGACGTCGTGGTGATGGCAGGCCCGTGCGCGGTGGAGGGTGAGCAGCAGATCCTCGAGATCGCGCACCGCCTCCGGGAGCTGGGCGCCACCGTCCTGCGCGGCGGGGCGTTCAAGCCGCGGTCGTCGCCGTACTCCTTCCAGGGGCTGGGGCTCACCGGGCTCGAGTATCTCGCGCGCGCGCGCGAGGAGACGGGCCTCGCCGTGGTCACGGAGGCGCTCGATCCGGAGGGGGCGGACCTCGTGGCCGAGTATGCGGACATCATCCAGATCGGCGCGCGCAACATGCAGAACTATCCCCTGCTGCGGCGAGCCGGTCGCACGGGGAAGCCCGTCCTTCTCAAGCGGGGCATGTCCGCGACCATCGACGAGCTGCTCCTCGCCGCCGAGTACGTGCTGGCCGAGGGCAACGACGACGTCGTCCTGTGCGAGCGGGGGGTGCGCAGCTTCGACACCCACACGAGGAACCTCTTCGACCTCGCCTCGATCCCGGTGGTCAAGTCGCTTTCGCACCTGCCGATCGTCGCGGATCCGAGCCACGGCACGGGTCTTCGCGCCAAGGTGACCCCGATGGCGCGAGCGGCCGTCGCAGCAGGGGCGGATGGGTTGATCGTCGAGGTCCACCCCGACCCCCCCCGCGCGATGTCGGACGGGGCCCAGTCCCTCTACCCCGAGCAGTTCGGCGAGCTCATGGAGCAGATTCGCGTCATCGCCCGGGCGATCGGACGCGAGGTGACCGCGCCGCTGTCCGCGGTTCCCGTGACGTAGCCCGAGGGCGCTCGGCCACGGAGCACGGACGCTCCCCGGACATGGAAGTGTCCCGACATCCCGCTCATGATGGTGCATGGGCACGACGGATGGCTATCCTCCGCACGCGCTGGGAGCGTGGGGCGAGCGGCAGGCGGCCCGCGTCCTACAGCGGCGGGGTTGGAGGGTCCTGGCGCGCGGGTACCGGTCCGGCCGCAGAGAGGTCGATCTCGTGGTCCGCCGGGAGGGGACGGTCGCCTTCGTGGAGGTGAAGACACGAACCGGTGAGGGGTTCGGAGGGCCGGAGGGGGCGGTGGATGCCCTGAAGCGGAGGGAGATCGAGGCCGTGGCGCAGGCGTATCTGACGCGTCACGATCTCCGGGACGTGGACGTCCGGTTCGACGTGGTCGCGATCGTGATCGGACCCGGCCGCAGGATCCGGAGGCTCACCCACGTCGAGGACGCGTGGCGACCGTCCTCGCGTTGACCTCTTCGGCGGGGCCCGGTAGCTTCCGTCGTGCCCCAGGTCCGTAGGGCGAAAGCTCACGAATCCCGTCAGGACCCCGCAGGTAGCAGCGGTAAGTGCGGTGATCGTCGCTGCGGGTCGCCTGGGGCATTTCTTCTCCCCCACCCCCTTCGCACGACCAGGCCAAGCATTTGAGCCACAAGGCGTTAGCGAGAAAATACAGGCCCAGGTCCTTCGCCGACGTCGCGACGCAGGAGCACGTGTCGGAGACGTTGCGCAGGGCGGTGGCGATGGATCGGGTCGGGCACGCCTACCTCTTCTGCGGTCCTCGGGGCGTCGGAAAGACGACGCTGGCGCGCGTGCTCGCCATGGCGCTCAACTGCGCCGACCGCACCTCCGAGGGCGAGCCGTGCGGGGTGTGCGAGAGCTGCTCCCGGATCTGGGGCGGGCACACCGCGCTGGACGTGGTGGAGATCGACGCCGCCTCCAACCGCGGCGTCGACGATGCGCGCGACCTCCGCGAGCGGGCCATGTACGCGCCCTCGGCCGAAGGGCGCAGCAAGGTCTACATCGTGGACGAGGCTCACATGCTCACCCGCGAAGCCTGGAACGCGCTGCTGAAGATCCTCGAGGAGCCTCCGCCCCGGGTGATCTTCGTGTTCGCGACCACGGAGCCGCAGAAGATCCAGCAGTCCGCCGCTCCGATCCTGTCGAGGTGCCAACGCTTCGACTTCCGCCGCATCGGCGTGGGGGACATCGTCAGCCGATTGGAGGCGATCCTGACGGAAGAGGCCGTGGATCCCTCCGAGGACGCGCTGCGCCTGATCGCCCGGAAGGCGGACGGGGGCATGCGGGACGCGCTTTCGCTCCTCGACCAGGTCCTCTCGCTCAGCGGGGGAGCCGTGGACGTGGAGTCGGTTCGGCGCGTGTTGGGCCTGGTGGAGGAGGAGCGCTACCTCCACGTCCTCGACATTCTCCGCGACGGGCGGCACGAGGCGATCTTCGGTCTCGTCCAGGAGCTCGTCGACGAGGGATACGACCTCGTCGAGTTCTACCACGGGCTGCTCGACATCCTTCGTGCCCTTCTGCGGCTCCGCCTCTCGCCGGACGCGGACGTCGACCTTCCCGGCGACGTCCTGGCCGAGGTGCGCAACCGGGCCCGGGACTTCGAGCCCGGCGATCTGGTCCGGATGCTGACCGCGGCCGCGGACCTCGAGAGTCAGGGCAGCCTGCGCAGGAGTCCCAACCCCCGGTTGCCCATCGAGATGCTCCTGTTGCGCATGAGCTTCTTCGACAGGACGGTCGCGCTCGAGGAGCTGCTCCTGGCGCTGGGGGGCGCGCCGACCGGTCGGGGGCGCGTCGACGGCGGAGCCGGCTCGTCGGGCGCGGAGTCGCCCTCGTCGGGCGCGGAGTCGCCCTCGTCGGGCGCGGAGTCGCCCTCGTCGGGTGCGGGGTCCCCCTCGTCGGGCGCGGAGTCCGTACCGGACGCGGACATCTCCACGGAGTCGGAGGGCTCGACCCCGGCGACCCCTCTGGAGGCGTGGAGCCGATGGCTGGAGGACGGGAGCACGGTCCCCAAGGGCCTGGGCGCGTTCCTGCGCTCGGCGCACGTGCGGGAGTCCGAGGGGGGTGCGCTCCTCGTCCGCATGCTCCCGGGGCCCGCGGCCGAGCGGCTCGAGGACGTTTCGGTGCTCGACGACATCAGGCGGGGCATCACCCCGTTCCTCGGACGGGCTCCGGAGATCGTCGTCGAGCGCGCAACCGGGGAGGCCGAAGCCAAGGGGCGCGTCACCAGGAGCGAGGCCCTCGAGGATACGCTGAGGGCGTTGTATCGTCAGGAACCCCGTCTGGAGCGGGCGGTAGAAGAACTCGATCTCGAGCTCATGGATTAGGGCCAGGCGGACCGATCAGGATGACCGATCTCGGACAGTTGATGCAGCTCAGCCAGCAGCTGCAGGCGCGCATGACCGAGCTTCAGGAATCGCTTCAGACGAAGTCGATCTCGGCCTCCTCGGGTGGTGGCATGGTCACGGTCACCGTGGATGGCAAGGGCCAGGCCAAGCGGGTGCAGATCGACCCGACCTGTGTCGATCCGAGGGACGTCGAGATGCTCGAGGATCTGGTGCTCGCCGCCATCAGCGAGGCACAAGCCAAGGCGCAGTCGGCCTACGAGGCCGAGATGCGCAAGGCGACCGGTGGGCTGCCGATGAACATCCCGGGCCTGCCCAAGCTCTTCTGAGGGGCCCCCCACACGGATGTCCGCCATCGAGAGAGTCTCCGACGAGCTCTCGCGACTCCCGGGGATCGGCTCCAAGACCGCGCTGAGACTCGTGCACCACCTCATGAAGGGCTCGAAGGAGGACATCCGGAGGCTCGCGAGGGCGCTCTCCGAGCTGGCCGACAAGATTCGGCCCTGCAGGGAGTGCGGGAACTACTCCGAGCAGGAGCTGTGCGAGATTTGCGCGAGTCCCCGGCGCGACCGCTCCGTGCTGTGCGTCGTCGAGGAGGCATACGAGGTCGGAGCGATCGAGCGCACGGGGCAGTACCGCGGCCTCTTCCACGTTCTGGGCGGTCGGTTGTCCCCGCTCGACGGGATCGGACCCGAAGAGCTCAACCTCGGCAGCCTGCTCCACCGGATCGCGTCCGCGGGGGGTGAGATCCGGGAGGTGATCGTCGCGACCAACGCGAGCGTCGAGGGAGAGGCGACCTCGGTCTTCCTGGAGCAGGAGATCCGGCCGCTGGGTCCGCGGGTGACCCGCCTGGCGCGGGGCATCCCGGTGGGAAGCGATCTGGAATATGTTGATGGGACGACGATCGCGCAGGCGTTGGCCGGTCGCAGGGAAATGTGAGATGAACAGACGCTTACGGACGGCGGGCCTCACCGTGCTCGCGGCGGCCGCGGCCGGCGCCCTGGCGGCCCTGATCATCCGTGGCCAGATCAGCCGATACCAGCGGGACCTCTTCAGCCCGCGCGCGTTCAAGCGGCTCGCGGCCCTCGGACACATCAGCAGGGAGCCCGCTTCCGTCGATCTCATCCGCCTGTTGAGGGACTTCATCGCCTGGGAGCCGCGCCGGATGTTGCGGGAGCGAGCGCAGGCGATCCTGGACCGGATGACCGACGAGGCGTCCAGCCTTCGGATCGGCGCCGCAGGCGGCTGAGCGCCGCAGCCGGCAACCTTGCCCACCGAAGCGGGCGTGCCGAGTTTAGGGCTAGCGGCCTCATCTCGGGCGATTTCCGGCGCGCTCGCGGCTCTTTGCGCGCATCCCCTGCTCCAAGCAACCCATGGGAGAGTTCTTGGCTCCGACAACCGCTCGTCTCGGGAGGTAGCGTCGACCGATGTCGATGATCAACTACGCCTCACGCGAGATCAACTGCAAGATCGTCTACTACGGCACGGGTCTCGGCGGGAAGACGACGAATCTCGAGTACATCTACTCGCGGGTGAATCCGGAGACGAAAGGAAAGATGATCTCCCTCGCCACGGAGACCGAGCGTACGCTCTTCTTCGACTTCCTGCCGATCGACCTCGGCGAGGTCAGGGGGTTCAAGACGCGGTTCCACCTCTACACGGTGCCCGGCCAGGTGTATTACAATGCCAGCCGCCGGCTCATCCTGAAGGGGGTCGACGGCATCGTGTTCGTGGCGGATTCGCAGGCTTCCCGGGCGGAGGCGAACATCGAGTCGATGCACAACCTGTACGAGAACCTCGAGACGTACGGGTACGATCTGGAGAGCATCCCCTTCGCGATCCAGTACAACAAGCGCGACCTGGACAACATCCTGTCCCCGGAGGAGCTGCGAGCCCAGATCAACCCCGTGGGTGTCCCGGACTTCGAGGGGATCGCGACCGAGGGCAAGGGCGTGTTCGAGACGCTCTCGTGCGTAAGCAAGCTGGTCATCGCGTCGTTGTCCTGAGGCCGGAGCCGTGACCTTCGGCCGCGTCACCCTCCCCAACGTCATCACGGTCACGCGGATCCTCGCGTGTCCCGTGATCTTCATGCTCGCCGTGTCACCGGGGGTGGCGGCACGCCTGTGGGCCTTCGCGATCTTCGTCGCGGCGGGCCTCTCCGACGTGTGGGACGGCTGGCTGGCGCGCCGGTACGGGTTGATCACGGACGTGGGGAAGCTCCTCGATCCGATCGCGGACAAGCTTCTGCTCGTGGCGACCCTGGTGCCCTTCTACGTGATCTCGCACCGGGGGGGCTCTCTCGACGAGGTTCCGTGGTGGGGGCCGCTTCCGCTGTGGGTCCTGATCGTGATCTTCGGGCGGGAGCTCTTCATCACGCTGTTCCGGGCGTACGCGGCACGGCGCGGCGTCGTCATCGCCGCCGGCAAGGCGGGCAAGAGGAAGGCTCTGCTCCAGGCGCTCTTCATCGGTGGGCTCCTCCTCTGGTATCCCGTGCGGCAGCTCGCCGAGTCGGGGCAGTGGAGCGGTCTCGCGTGGAGCCTGGTCTCGCAGGTCATGCAAGCGTGGGTGGCGGTCACGCTGGCGGCTGCGGTGATCCTCACGATCTACTCGATGATCGACTATCTCTGGTCGTACCGTGCCCTCGTGGGCATCCGGGATTAGGGTGACCCGCGCACGCGCTTCGGCGATCGCATGACCGGCTCGGACACCGCCCGGGTGCTCACGCCACCGACCCGGGTCGCCCTGGTGTCCGTCGGAAACGAGCTCCTGTTCGGCGAGACCGTCGACACGAACAGCGCCTGGCTCGGGCGAAGGCTCACGTCGTGGGGTCTTCGCGTGGTCGCCGGCTTCACGGTGCGGGACCGCGTGGACGAGATCCAGGAGGCCGTCCGGCGCGCGGCCGCGGCGGCGGATCTCGTGATCGTCTCCGGGGGGCTGGGTCCCACGTCCGACGACCTGACCAAGGGGGCCGTCGCGGACCTGATCGGCGTGGGGCTCGTCATGGATCCCGATGTGCGAGCCGCGGTTCGGGAGCGCTTTCGCGCCTCGGGCCGCGAGATGCCCGAGCTCTCGGAGGGTCAGGCCGAGATTCCGGAGGGGGCCCGGGCCCTGCCGAACGACGTCGGGACCGCGCCGGGCATCCTGCTCGAGTGGGGGCGGGCCACGCTTCTGCTCGTGCCGGGCGTTCCGCGTGAGATGAGGTCGATCGTCGAAGGCCCGTTCCGGACCGTGCTCCAGGAGGCGGGAAGTCTCGCGGCGGGACTTCACCACCTCGTGATCCACACGACGGGCATCCCCGAGTCCCGCCTGGCCGAGCTCGTGCAGCCCGCGTGGGACGCGCTTCCCGACCGGCTGCGGGCCGACGTGGGGCTCGCCTTCCTGCCCGACGAGCTCGGGGTGGACCTGCGGCTGAGCCTGGGCCGCGTGGCGAACGAAGACCCCGAAGCGCGCCTCGACGAGCTTCGGAAGGCGCTCGCGCCGGTCGTGCAGCCGTGGCGTTTCGAAGCCGCTGGCGGTGACCTCGCCGAGGCCGTGTCCGACGAGCTCCGTCGCCTGGGATGGACGCTGGCTGCCGCCGAGAGTTGCACCGGAGGTCTGGTCGCGCAGCGCATCACCGAGCATGCGGGTGCCTCGGACGTATTCGTGGGCGCGGTCGTGGCGTATGCGAACGGCGTGAAGCTGGGCCAGCTCGGCGTCTCGCCTGACGATCTGGAGCGGCACGGAGCGGTGTCGGAGGCCGTCGCGCGCCAGATGGCGACGGGGGTCGCGGAGCGGCTCGGTGCCGACGTGGGCGTCTCGATCACGGGGGTCGCGGGCCCGGGCGGGGGAAGCGCCGAGAAGCCGGTGGGTACCGTGTGGATCGCGGTCGCCGCGCGGGGTGCGGTCACCGCCGACCTGGAACGCTTCGCGGGGGACCGTGGCGCCGTACGGCGCCGCTCGGCGCAATCGGCGCTGGACAAGGTCTACCGTCGGCTTGCCGGGATCGACGCCGGGGTCTGAACGACGGGTCGGCGACGTGATATCTTGTACGTTCGTAGACACTCGAGTGCGGCAGCGCAAAGCGGGGGTTCGACCTCGATGACGGATTCCGTGACGGACGACGAGGAGCTCGGCCTGGAAGACGGCGCCCTCGACGGGGAGGCCTCGGACGGGGCCGCGGACGGGGCCTCCGTCGGGGCCCCTCCGGGTGACGCCTCGGCGGCTGCGTCGGACGCGGCCGAGGATGGCCCGACCTCGCATGGTGCCGCGCCCGCCGCCGCGCCCGCCGCCGCGTCCGCAGCAGAGGAGGCGCGCGAGGGCTCCGCCGGGGGCGACGCGGTCGCCGGGGAGACCGAGCTCGCGGCGTTGCGCGAGGAGCTCGAGACCCTCAACGACCGCCACCTGCGGCTCGCGGCCGAGTTCAACAACTTCCGGCGCCGAAGCGAGCAGGAGCGCCTGGGCGCCTGGGCGCGCGCGCAGGCCGACCTCGTGCAGACCCTGCTGGACGTGCTCGACGACCTGCACCGCGTCGCCGAACTCGACCTGGAGAGCGCGACCGTCGATGCGATCATGGAGGGGATCGACCTCGTGGAGCGGAAGTTCGTCCGCGTGCTCGAGGACTCGGGCGTCGAGATGATCGATCCGGCCGGAGAGCCGTTCGACCCCGAGCGCATGGAAGCGATGTTGAGGGTCCCGGTCGAATCCGAGGAGCAGGCGGACACCGTCGCTCAGGTCTTCCAGAAGGGCTACACCCTCAAGGGGATCCTCATCCGCCCGGCACGGGTGAGCGTCCACACGCAGGGGTAGGACCGTGGCCACCGCGGCCGGCAAAGACTTCTATACGGTCCTGGGCGTCGGGGAGAAGGCCACCGCCGACGAGATCAAGAAGGCCTACCGAAAGCTCGCGAAGAAGCACCATCCGGACGCGAACCGGGGCGACCCCGGCGCGGCGGAGCGCTTCAAGGAGATCGGTGAGGCGTACGCGGTCCTGAGCGACCCGCAGAAGCGTAAGCAGTACGATCACATGCGGCGCTTCGGCTCCCTCGGCTTCGGAGGCGCCCGCCGGGGTCCCAAGCCCCCGCCCGGAGCGGGAGCGGAGCCGGGGATCTCCTTCGAGGATCTGCAGACGGGCTTCGGGAACATCTCCGACCTGTTCAGCTCCCTCTTCGACCTCGGCAAGAAGCAGCCCGAGCCGGGCCGGAAGCCCCGAAAGCAGAAGGGTGAGAACGTCGAGTACGTCGTCGAGGTCCCCTTCCTCACGGCGGTGCGGGGGGGCAGGATCTCGGTGGACGTCTCCATCACCGAGGACTGCGCCACCTGCGGGGGAGACGGAGCCAAGCCCGGGACCCAGACGCGTCGCTGCGACGAGTGCAAGGGAACGGGGCAGATCACCTTCGGGCAGGGCGGCTTCGCCCGGGTGCGGCCGTGCCCCGCCTGCTTCGCCCGGGGCAGCATCGCCGAGACGCCCTGTCCGTCCTGCGGTGGGCGCGGGGCGGTACGCCGCCAGCGCAAGATCCAGATCAACGTCCCGACCGGCGTGGACACCGGCTCGAAGGTCAGGCTGACGGGGCACGGGGAGCGGGGCAAGCGGGGCGGGGCGCCCGGCGACCTCATCATCACCTTCAAGGTCAAGCCGCACCGCTTCTTCGGCCGCGACGGCCTGGACATCCACGTGAAGCTGCCGATCAACATCGTGCAGGCCACGCTCGGGTCGAAGATGAAGGTCGCCACGATCTCCGGGAAGAAGGTCGTGCTGAGGATTCCCAAGGGCACCCAGTCCGGAACCAGGTTCAGGATCCGCGGGCAGGGTATCGAGAAGGGGGAGCGGATCGGCGACCAGTACGTCGAGGTCGTCGTCGAGGTGCCCGAGGAGCTCTCCGAAGAGGAGCGGACGGCCATGGAGGGCTTCGCCCAGGCCTCGGGACTCAAGCACTAGCGGCCCGTAACAGGCCACTGGTGGAGCGTTTCCGATGTCGGAACATCGGAAGCACTCCACCGGGGAAGCCCTGCACGAGTCCGGTGGGCCTCGTGGCGTGTGGCCTCAGCGCCGTGCGAGGGCGGCGGAGCGCTCGATCCGGCCTCCGCCGATGACGCGCTCCCCGTCGAAGAGCACGGCGGACTGGCCCGGAGTGATCGCGGCCCGGGGCTCTGCGAGCCGGAGGACGAGCTCGGTCGCCGCCTCCTGAACGAGGGCGTCCACGGGATGCGCGCGGTGGCGAAGCTGAGCCTGGACCCGGGCGCCGACCGCAGCAGGCTCGCCGAGCCAGTTGAGCCCGGAGACCACGACCTCGTCGTGCAGGAGCTCCTCACGGGTTCCGATCACGACCTCCCTCGCCTCCGGCCGGATCCCGAGCACGAACATCGGCTCGGAGAACCCGCCGCCCAGGCCTCTGCGCTGCCCCACCGTGAAGCCCGCGTACCCCGAGTGCTCACCCACGACCTCGCCGCTTCGCCGCACCAGCGTGCCCGGCTCGAGCGCGGGATGCACGCGTCCCAGCCGTGCACGCAGGAGATCCCGGTAGTCGCCGGTCGGCACGAAGCAGATCTCCTGGGACTCGGGCTTCTCGGCCGTGACCAGCTCAAGCTCGCGCGCCCGGGCCCGGACCTCGTCCTTGCTCATTTCGCCCACGGGGAAGAGCAGGCGCGGCAGGATCACCTCCGGGAGCCCCCAGAGGAAGTAGGACTGGTCCTTGGCGGCGTCGACGCCACGCAGGAGCGTCGAGCCCGGGGAACCGTGCTGGACGCGCACGTAGTGTCCGGTCGCGATCCGCTCGCACCCGAGCGCGGCCCCCCGGGCGAGCAGGTCCCGGAACTTGGTGTTGCCGTTGCAGCGCACGCACGGATTGGGGGTCCGGCCGCGAGCGTACTCGGACACGAAGTCGTCGATCACGTCCCGCGTGAAGTCCTCCTCGACGTCGAAGACGTAGTGGGGGATGCCGAGCGCCGCCGCGACCCGCCTGGCGTCCGAGATCCCGTCCAGCCCGCAGCAGGTCTTCGGGTGCGCCGGGGTCTCGGAGTAGCAGAAGGTCTTCATCGTGACCCCGACCACGTCGTGGCCGGCCTCGACGAGCACGGCGGCCGCGACCGAGGAGTCGACCCCGCCCGACATGGCGACGAGGACGCGGCTCATGCTCCTCTCAGCGTCGACACGACGCGCGCGGTCGCGGTGGCCGCCCGGTCCACGTCCGAGGCGACCGACGCCTTGCCGAAGGAGAAGCGCACCGTCGCATGGGGATCGTCGGCTCCGTACAGCGCCTCGATTACGTGACTTCCCTTGGCGCTCCCGCTCGCGCACGCCGAGCCCCCGGACGCGGCGACCCCCTGCAGGTCCAGCGCCATGACGAGCGCCTGGCCGTCCGTGAGCCCCTCGAACGCGAGGCTGGACACGTGGGCGGCGCGCGGCGCCCCACCGCCGTTGACTCTGATCCCGCCGAGCTGGGTGGTGAGCCGCCTCTCCAGCTCGGCGCGCAGCCGCTCCAGGCGGAGAGCCTCGTCGGCCTGCTCCTCGACCGCGAGGCGCAGCGCCTCGGCGAAGCCGACCGCCGCCGCGACGTCCTCGGTCCCCGGCCTGAGCGCCCGCTCCTGGCCTCCGCCGTGCAGGAGCGGGAGGAGTGGGGTCCCGTCCCGCACGAAGAGGATGCCCATCCCTTTCGGCCCTCCGATCTTGTGACCGGTGGCCGTCAGGAGGTCGACCGGGACCCGGGACACGTCGACCGGGACCTTCCCCACCGCCTGCGAGGCGTCGGAGTGCACGATCGCACCCTCCGCCTTGGCGAGGTCCGTGAGCCCGGCGACCGGCAGGACGAGCCCCGTCTCGTTGTTCACCCACATGATCGAGACCACCGAGCGGCCCTGCTCGAGACCTGCCGATAGGACGTCCGCGTCGAGGGAGGCGCTCGGCGCGACCGGTATCGTGTCCAGCGCGGCCACGCCGATCGCGACGGCGTGGCGCGCGGCCTCGAGCACCGCCGGGTGCTCGACGGCGCTGACGAGGAGGGCGGGGGGCGGCCCCTTGGCGGCCAGGGCCGTGCACGTGCCCAAGATCGCCAGGTTGTCCGACTCCGTGCCGCCGCGCACGAACCGGATCTCCGACGGGCGGGAGCCGAGCGCGTCGGCGACGACCGCGCGGGCATCCTCGAGGGCGGCGGAGGCCTCCCGGCCCCAACGGTGGAGGCTGGAGGGATTGCCGAAGAGCTCGTGCGCGAACGGCTCCATCGCGGCCCGCACCTCGGCGCGCACCGGGGTCGTGGCGGCGTGGTCGAGATACACGGCGTGGTCGGTCGTCATCGCGTCGGGCCCTTGGCGCCGGGTTCCTGGGGCCGGAGAGGTCGTCTCCCCCCTATGTCCGGCTTCAGGTGGCGGCCATAACTTAACGGCCCCCGTACCCGAGCCGTACCGACCCACGCGAGAGGCAGCCGGATGTCACGATCGTCGCCGCCCTTTCCGGTAGGCCAGCCGCCACGGTTCCGGTCCACCGTCCACGGAACCGTGTTCGCCGGGCGCGATCGCTACGTCGACGAGGTGAGCGAAGGGGACGAGCTCCGTCTCGTCGCCGACCCTCCGGTTCAGGACCAGCCGGAGGTGTGGGTCCACCTCCCGTCGGGAGAGCCGATCGGCCATCTTCCCGCGGAGATCGCGAGATGGCTCTGGCCGTGGATGTCGCGGGGCGGGATCGCCACGGCCCGGGCCCTGCGGGTGCGGGGCTCCGACGCGCCCTCCTGGAGCCGCCTTCTGCTCGAGGTGTCCTGCAGCGTCGCGTGAGGTGCCGGCGCGGACCGGTCAGTAGGTCGAGACCCGAAGGCTCGACAGCTCCTCGACCTCCAGCGCCTCGTCGACGCGGAAGGGCTCGCCGTAGGCCACCCGGATGAGCGAGCCGTAGTGCGCCATCTTGGCACGGACCTGGTCGAGCAGGCCCGTGTCGCCGGCCGGGAAGACCTCCCCGGCCTGCGTCGCACCCCGGAACTGGGAGGCGTACAGGGCCAGGACGTCGAGCTTGCGCTCCATCTGATCGCTGACGTCGATCACGAAGTCCGGTGGCTCGGCGTCCTCTCGAAACGCGGTCGCGTAGACGAGCTTGAGCGGCCGGAAGGGATCGCCCTCCACGTCGAGCTTGCCCAGGGCGCTGAGGAAGCAGGCGTCGCGGACGAGCTCGGACGCGATGCGATGGTCCCGGTGCCGCCCGACCTTCCAGTGGGTCACGACGATCCTCGGACGCAGCTCCCGCAGGTGGCTCGCGACGACGTGCCTGGACTCGTTGTCGTTCTCGAGCGCCGCGTCGGGCAGGTAGGCGCAGCGTCGCTCCGCCAGCCCCATCTGCTTGGCGGCCCGGTCGGCTTCACGCGCTCGGATGGCGGCCGACCCGGACGTGCCCATCTCCCCGGCGGTCAGGTCGAGCACCCCCACGCGCTTGCCTCGGCCCGCGGACTTGATCAGGGAGGCACCGCAGAGGAGCTCCGCGTCGTCGGGGTGCGCCATGATGGCGAGGATGTCCAGAGGTTCGCTCATCTACTCGAATCGCAGGGCAGCCACGGGGTCGAGGCGGCTCGCCCGGTAGGCCGGCAGGAGTCCGAACAGCATACCGGTCAGGGCCGCCATTCCCAAGGCCGCACCGATCGCCCAGACGGGAATCGCCGCGGGAACGGGCGTGAGCGCGGCCACCGCGAAGGCGCCGCCGCCACCCAGGAGCATGCCCACGCCCGCCCCCGAGACCGTCAGGACGCCCGCCTCGACGAGGAACTGCCAGAGGATCTCCCTTCGCGTGGCGCCGACCGCCTTGCGCACGCCGATCTCGCGGGTCCGCTCCGTAACCGAGATCAGCATGATGCCGATCACGCCCACGCCACCGACCAGGAGGCCCGCCGACGCGAGGAGGAGGATCACGAGGAAGAAGACCCCGGTCACCTGATCGAAGATCTCCAGGATCTGGGCGGAGGAAAGCACGCCGAAATCGTTCTCCTCGCTCGGGCCGAGTCCTCGCATGCCCCTCATGGCCGCGATCACGTCGTCCCGAGCGCGGTCGACCGACACGGAGTCCCTCGGGACCACGAGAATCTGGGCCTGCCACGCGTTCTGACGGAGGCGCCGCTCGGCTGCGGTCCAGGGGAACACGGCCCAGGGAGGACCCACGGCCGTGAAGATGTTGTCGGTGGGCTCGAAGACGCCGATCACCGTGAAGGGCTCCTGCGTACCGCGCCACGGGTTGAGCACCCGGATGCGACGGCCCATCGGATCGCGCTGGCCGAACAGCTCCTCGGCGAGCTCCGCCGACAGCACGACGACGGCCCGGTTCTGCGTCACCTCGGCGGGCGTGAAGTCGCGTCCGACGATGAAGTCGCCGGGCTGGTACGAGGGCCAGCCGGACGAGTACCCGAGGCCGACGACGTTCTCGACCCGCTGCCCCTCGAACTCCATTTCGGCAGGAAAGCTGAAGTTGAAGAGGGCTTCCTGGATCGTCGGCAGGCGCGCCAGGCGCTCCGCCTCGTCCGCCTCGAGCTCCGGCTTGTCCCACCAGGGGGGGCGGTTGTCGCCCCCCTCCGAGAGCTGGATGGCCGTGGGGTCGTAGCGCAGGACCATGAAGTTGTTCGGGCCCGCCGACTCGAAGGCCTCCATCACGCTCGTGCGCAGGCCGGTCATCAGCGCCGCGATGAGGACGACCACCGAGACCCCGACCGCCACCCCCAGGACCGTCAGCACGGACCGGAGCTTGTTCGCCGTCATCGCGTCGAGGGCGATGCCCAGGCCCTCGACCAGTGCCGCGAGACCCGACGCCGGGCGGTCGCTCGCGGGGCTACTCATAGCGTAGGGCATCCACGGGGTCCAGCCGGGAGGCTCGTGAAGCGGGGTACACGCCGGCGATCATGCCCACGCTGAGACCCAGCAGGACGCCGAGGACGATCCAGCGCGGCGCCACGGCCGCGGGCACGACCGAGACCGCGGCGATGAGCTTCGCGATCGCGAGCCCGACCATGATCCCGAGTCCGGCGCCGAGCGTGGAGAGCGTCGCGGACTCGATCATCACCTGCGCGAGGATGTCCCGGCGGCGTGCACCGAGCGCCTTGCGCACGCCGATCTCACGCGTCCGCTCCATGACGGAGACGAGCATGATGTTCATGATCACGATCCCGCCGACGACGAGGGCGATCGAGACGAGCATGGGGAGGGCGGTGAAGAGGATGCGCGAGATGTTGTTCCAGAAGCTGATCGCCTCCTCCGCGGTCTCCAGGGAGAAGTCGGCTCCCTCGGTCGGGCGGAGCCGCCGACGCACTCTCATGATTCCCTCGACCTCCATCTGGGCCTCGCGAAGCCGGTCGGGGTCGAGCGTCTGGATGATGATCTGGTCGACGTTCCCGCGCGGTGCGGTGATCGACTGGATCGGCGAGCGGGCCGGCGCCACGACCAGGTTGTCGAGCGACTCCCCGAAGAGCGACCCGCGCTCCTCGAGCACGCCGATGATCCGGTAGGGGAAGCCGCGAATCCGGATCGTGTGGCCGAGCGGGTCCACCTCCTCGAAGACGAGGTCGGCGGTCTCGAAACCGATCACGATGACCGGCGAGCCCGCCTCCGCCTCCTGCGGAGTGAAGGGACGACCCCGCTCCACCGTCAGGTCCCGGATCGCGAAGATCTCGGGGGAGGCGCCCGTGACCTGCACGCCCCTCACCGACCGGCCGTTGTCCCCCACCGCGGAGGCGCCGGCGCGCGATTCGACGGCGACGCGCGCGGGCACCGACAGGCGAGAGCGGATCGCGTCGGCGTCGTCGAAGGTCAGGCGTGGCCGGCGCTGGCGCGCGCGCCGCTCCTCGCGGCTGGTGTTGATGCTGACCTGTTCCCAGCGGCGCAGCGTGATCGTGTTGACGCCGAACACCTGGGATGTGAAGTCCTCGCGGACATAGCGGTCGAGGCCCTCCACCACCGTGACGACCACGATCAGGAACATCACGCCGAGGATCACCCCGAGCGTGCTGAACAGGCTCTTCAGCTTCTCGGTGCGAATCTGCTGGAACGCCAGCGTGACGCCTTCCCGGATCTGCATGACGGGGCTCCGTCAGCCGCTGTCGTCCGTGGCAGGCTCGTCATCCTCCAGGCGCCGGATCGCGTCGCCGTCCCTGAGCTGGCGGATGCGCTGATAGGGGCCGGCCACGACCGTGTCCCCCTCGGAGAGGCCGCGCAGGACCTCGAAGTATTCCTGCCCGGCGATGCCGATCTCCACCGCGGTGAACGTGACCGCTCCGTCGCGGACCACGAAGACTCCCTCCACCTCCTCGGGCTCCTCCCTCTCCTGGGAGCGAGCCGCAGCCGGCTCGCCCTCCGCGTCCCCGGCCTCCGGCTCGCGCACGGTCATGGCGATGATCGGCACCGCGAGGGCCTCCTCGCGGGTCTCCACGACGATGTCGGCCGTCGCGGACAGGTCCGGCCGCAGCGGCGCCTCGGTGGCATCCAGGGTGAGGACGACCTCGAAGTCGATGGCGGCCTGCTGTCCGGCCGCCTGCTGGCTCGGCGGATTGATCGCGGAATTCCCGATCGCCGTGACGCGCCCGACGAAGTCCCTGTCCGAAAACGCGTCGATCCGGATCGAGGCGCTGTCCCCCAACGAGATGAGCGACACGTCGGTCTCGTCCACCTGCACGACGACCTCGATCACCGAAAGGTCGGAGATGGTCAGCACCAGGCTGCCCGGATTGTTCATCGTGCCGATGATGACCGTTTCGCCCTCCTCGACGTTGAGTCGGGTGACCTTTCCGTCCATCGGAGCGGTGAAGACGGTCTTCGCAAGCCGGTCCTCCTCCCGCTGCACCGCGGCGTCGGCCTGCGAGACGCCGTGGGTCGTGGACTCGAGCATGGCCGACTGGACGTCGACCTCGGTCTGGGCGTCGTCGACCTGCTGCCGGCTGACCAGGAGCGAGTCGCGGGCGCGGAGCTGCGTGAGGCGGTCGAGGTCGCGCCGCGCGCGTATTACGCTCGCCTCCTGCTGCGCCCTTTGGGCACGCGCCTGCGCGAGGGACGCGACGGCCTGGGACCGCGCCGCCTCGTACTCGTCCCGCTCGAGCCTGAGCAGGACCTGACCCTGCCGGACGTCGTCGCCCTCGTCCACGAGGAGCTCGGCGACCCTCGCCGAGATGTCCGAGCTGACATCCACGGTTCGGCGTGCCCGTATGTTGCCGCTTGCCGTGACGATCTCCACGAGGTCGCGACGCGAGATCGCCTCGGTCCGCACCTCGATTCCACGGCTTCGGCTCTGCGTCACCGAGAGCACGGCCGCGAGCCCGAGCACGAACACGATCGCGACTCCGATCAGCACCTTCTTTCGAGTTTCCATCTCGTCAGCGGGGCTTCCTTTAGAATCTCAGGGGCGTGCCGACCAGCGCCTCGAGGCCGGTGACCGCGTCGTGGTAGGCGTAGATCGCCTGGATCAGCGCCGCTTCGGCTTCGGCCAGGACGGTCTGCGCCTCGACGAGCTCGATGAAGGTGGCTGCGCCGAGCTGGTACCGCTCCCGAGCGAGGCGGAGCTGCTGGTCCGCCAGCTCGCGGTTGCGCTCCTCCAGGAGCGCGCTCTGGTAGAGCGTCCGCGTGTTCGCCAGCCCGATGGCCAGGTCCGCCTGAACCGCGAGCTCCTGCTCGCGGACCTGGTGAGCCAGGTCGTCCCGCTGCAGCCTCGCGGCCTCCAGGTTCCGCTGCCGGTTGAGTCCCTGGAAGATGGGGATGCTGAGCGAGAACGACACGCTGGGGGGGGAGCGCACGAAGTTGAGCGGGAACTGGTCGTTCGCGGCGATGATCGCGTTGCGCTGCTCGTCGGTGAACGCCAGCCGCGAGCAGTCGATCGGAGGGAGAGGATCGGCAAGCCGGGCGTAGAGATCGTTCGTGCGGACGCAGGACGCGATCGAGCTCGCCACCTGTGCCTGCGCCTGGCGGATCTGGAACTCCGCGCTGCTCGCCTCGCGGCTGAATCCGCTCCACCCGGTCGAGATGCCCAGCGTCGGGAAGTAGGAGGATCGAGCCGAGCTGACACCGACATCCGCCGCGTCGGTCCGCGACCGTCGCGCGACGAGCTCGGGATTGGCGAGCAGGGCCATCCCGACGAGATCCCCCAGTTCCCACGTCGGCTCGGTGAGCTCGAAGGCCGTGGTGGGCTCGAAGTCCTCCTGGGCGGGCAGCCCGAGGAGCTGCAGAAGGCGAATGCGGGACGTCGAGAGGTCGTTGCGCGCCTGGAGGACGGCGACCTCGGCCCGCCCCACTTGGACCTCCGCCTGACCGACGTCGATGGGCGTTACCGAGCCCACCTCGAGCTGGCCGCGGGCGAGTCGCAGGTTGAACTCCGCGTTCGCGAGCTGCTGCTCGGCGATCTGCACCGCCTCGTCCTGGCGCAGAACCTCGACATACGCGCTCGTGACCTCGACGACCAGGGAGCCCTCGGCGACGTCGATCTGAGCGAGCGTGCTCCTGCGCTCGGCGTTGGACTGCTTCGGGCCGAGGAGCGTAGCCCAGTCGAGCGCGTAGCTCAGGCTGACGTTGTAGCTCGAGAAGTAGTACGAAGGCTGGTCCCCGAACCCGAGATCACCGAGGGTCAGGCTTCCGAAGCGCTGCTCCCCGGCGCCCTGCCACTGGGCGCCGAGCGAAGCGTTGGCCGACGGCATGAGCTGCCCCCAGGCCGCGCGGACGTCCCAATCGGCCAACGCCGCGTCGTTGCGGGCCTGGCCGAAGGCGGGGTTGCCGGTCCGGGCCAGCTCCAGGGCTTCCTCGAGGGTGAGCGAGGCCGGGGCTCTCTCCTGGGCGGCGCCCGGACTCGCGGCGCAGAGCAGCAGGACAGCCGCCGTGCACGGTCGGATTCTCGTCGTCACGGCCCCCTCTCCGCCGGTGAGGATCAGTGCTCGTTCGGCCTTCGCCCGTACGCCGCCGACGGCCTCCTTCATCGCTCGAAGACGGCGCCGAGCGGACGCGACAAAGCTAACTCCGAGGCGTCGAGGACCAAGGCCGCCTCAGCCGACGAGGTCGATGCGCTCCGCCAGATAACCGGTGGCCGGAACCCGAACGCGTAGGACGCGCCCCTGCCGGTCGTACCAGACCACGCGCACGTCGTCGCCGGACGTGAACTGCACGCGGCGAGCCTGGACGACGTTGCGGCCCAGCCGGATCTCCTCGTCGGTGCGATCTCCGACCACGAGCTCCGTCTGCGTCCGGGCGCGCGGGATGATCACGTGCACGCTCTGCCCGGGGCGGACGTCACGCAGGAAGTAGTAGTGGTGGGCCACGCCCAGCTCGAGGACCCGCGTGTCGGGGTGTGCCGGGAACTCGCGATCCTCCTCGCCGATCGCCGAGCTGATGCGCGCGATGTGCCGGCCACCCGCCTGATTCATCCGGATCTCCACCGCCTCGGCTCCCACGACCCGTACCTGATAGCTTTGCGCGATGCCGTCCGGCGTGCTCGCACGCAGCAGGGGACGGGCCTCCTGTGGCGTTCCGTCCACCTCGACGCGCACGATTCCGTTCGCGAAGACCGCGTTGTCCCGGCCCAGCCCGGCCCGCCGGATGACGAACTCCTCGCGGCCCACGGAGCGCCCTTCGACCGTGATCGCGAACTGACCCTGATCGACGACGACGCCCTGCGCCGTGAGGGGCTGGGCGAAGGAGCCAAGGGCGATGGCCAGGAGGCAGGCGAGACGTTTCGGCATGCCCGTCGTACACGCCCACCGCGAGGGGGGTTCGCCGGACTTCGCCGGCCCGGTGCCGGCTTCGGCCGCTTCGCCTCGTCTGTCGGCCGTGCCCCGCGGGCCGCAGGGGCGGATCCGGCTCGCATCCGTCACCCGCTCATCCGGCTCGCGCCGACACGCGCTATCCGGCCCGCAGCGTCGCTACCAGTCGGTCGACGTAGCGCCGGTGAATCCTCGCGCCCTTGTCGGCGGTCGC
>JBFFWJ010000006.1:0-21026 GCA_041570315.1 Longimicrobiales bacterium
AACCGCGGGATGACGAAAGCAGTGCATTTGGGTGGCTCCCAACGTGGTCGAGCTCGAGAGAGCTCGAGGGTGCGGTGGCGTAAGATGCATGTGGCGGGGGAGTGCGTGGAAGCGAGCGCTTCGGGCCCGACCGCACTGCATGCTGTGTGCCAGTGCTCGAGAGTCTGCGTCGGCGAGAGGTTCGGATGCTGCGGCCCTGCTCACCGCGTGCCAGGATGCGCCCACCGGACCTGAACTCCAGCCGCAGTTCCTCCTCGGAGGCTCGCCGCTCGCTCCGATCACCCTCGACAGGAGCGGTCAACCCCCGGTGCTGCGCGCGGGTGATGGTCCCACGCATGCCATCCTGGGTCCCAACGACGCGGGCCTGATCCCCCAGCAAGCCGCGCAGGTCCGGGACGGCTCTGACGTCGCGCTCACCGGCTGCATCGAGATCCCGGCCTCGACTTGGACCGTCACTCCGAAGAGCGACCGATGAGTTCACGCAGCTCCTGCAGGTCGGCCTTCGAGCGGCGAGGTCGACGTGCGACACCTCCTCGGCCGGACAGGTAAATGGCGTCGTGATCCCGTCGCGGGCGATCCCATCGCCGCGATGCTTCCATTCGCACTGTGGCCGGGCCTCAATCGATGCGGCCCTGGGGAGGCTGGTGTCCGACCAGGAGCCTCGCCGCTGCTCAGGTCGTGTCGAAGGTCGTCCTCCCGACCTCGTTCAGCGGAATCAGCAACAGCTCGTAGGCGGCAGCATAGCTCTGGAACACGAACGCGGTCCGGCCGATCCAGACAGTCCAGGGGGCCTCGTCCAGCTTGCGCCGACCTACGCATCTCGACCTCCATGATGAGTCGGCGGGCCTGAAGCGGAGCGTCTGTGCTGATCCGGCCGAATCGACAAAGACGAGGTGCTCTTCCGTGATCTCGGCGAACCAGCCGTCGTCCGGGACGTGAAAGACTCGTTCCATGGACCCCTTCCCATTCCGCGTAGGGCGATCGCCCGCGCGCCGTGAGCGCCGAGTACCCTTCTCGGCAATATGGGGCCTCGGATCGCGCCGCATACCCTCGACGCACCCTCGGTGCTCGGATCCGACGCATCGAGCCATTGCTGCGCGAGGTGGACGGGCGGCATCTTCTCCAGCCCCGACGGCTGACGTCCCCTGTCCGCCTTCGGACCTCGCGGCTCGATCAGCTGTCCCCGCTCCGAGGGTGATTCGCCACCATGACGCGTGAGATCATGTGGAGGGCCGCGGACTGGATCATGCTGCTCGCGTTCGTCCTCTCGATCGCCGTGCAGTACAACGATCCGGATCCCTTCCCGTGGGTGGTGGTCTACGCGGTCGCGGCGGGGGCGTGCGTCCTCGGCCTTCTCGGGAGAGGGCCCTGGTCGTACCCGGCGCTCGTCGCGGTCGGATCCATCGCCTGGGCGGCGAGCATCGCTCCCCGGGTCGTCGGGGCCGTGCCCTTCCGGGACATGTTCGGGGCCTTCGAAATGGAGAGCGCCGGGATCGAGGAGTCGCGCGAGATGTACGGGCTGCTCATCATCGCCGCGTGGATGACCGTGCTGGCGGTGCGCGCGAGGTCGAGAGGCCGGGCCGGGGCGGGAGACTGACGGCTTCCCGCCTTGCCTCGCGCCGAATCACCGCGCGACGAGCGTCCCGAGCATCATCTGGGCGTGGCCGGGAAAGAGACAGATGTACGTGTACTCTCCCGGCGGCGGGACGACCAGCTCCATCTCGATGGTCTGGCCCGGGGAGACCAGCGGGCTGTAGGCGACGAGGTGGGGACCCGCGGAGGGCGGGACGTATCCCGTGCTCTCGGCCTCGTACGCGGCCGTGACGCTCGCGTCGATGGCGTCCTCGGAGTCGAACAGCGCGAAGTTGTGCGGAAGGTCGCCGGCGTTCTGATAGCGGATGAGGAGACGGGCGCCGCTCTCGGCCGACAGTCGGTCGGGAAGGAACTGCAGCGCAGGCCCTTCGGATCGGATCAGGACCGTGTCGGTGGCAAGGCCGGTGACCTCCATCGGCGGCAGCGTCCCCCCCGGGTCCTCCCCGGGGGCCCCGGTCGTGCCGGTGTCCGCCGTCGCCCCGGCCTCGGGCGACTCAGGACCGGAGGCGTCGCCCTCGGGACCCGAGCCGCAGCCCACGGCCGCGAGGGTGAGGAACAGCGTCGTGATCGGCCATCTCATGGGGCGCCGATGCGGGAGACACCCCAGCGCTCGGCGAGCAACTGGAAGGCCTCCTGCAGCTCGGGCGCACGGCGCGCGGCCGCCGAGAGGCGCGCCCGCTGAGCGCCGGAGAGGTCGGGCGGGCTGCCTTCGGGCCACCCCGACGCGATCCCCTCGAGGGTCGCGGCGCCGACGAGCGCGGGGGGCGACGTCGCCGCCTCGACCAGGACGAGCGCCGTCTCTGCGCTCGCCGCCGAGGCGTGGTAGCGCGCCATCATCCGGGCCGCCCTGCCGATGCCCCGCGCCGACGCGGAATCCGAGGGGAGCTCCCCCCCCAGAACCTCGAGGAGGAAGTCGACGCCCTGGTGGGCTCCGGCGATCCCCGCCGCGTCCGGGAGCCACGGGTCACGCGCGTTGGCCGGCGTCCTCAACACCTCTCCGATCACCTCCGCCGCCCGTGGAGAGGGGGCAAGCTCCGAGACGGCGAGCAGCGCCTCGAGGCGCACCTTCGGGTCGGCGTCCTGCAGCGTCCCGCTCGGCACGGTGTAGTCGACCGGCGTGGGAGAAGCGCGGTCGGGCAGGATGCCGGCGCCGAGGACGTCCTCGAGCAGGCGACCGTCACGGGGAAGGAGCTGGATCGCCGCCCTCCGCACCCCCGCCGCGGGATGACGCAGCGCCGCGCGCACGACGGTGAGCGCCTCCGATCCCTCCTCGATCGCTCCGAGGCCGTCGAGCGTCCAGAGGGCGTGGAGCGCACCGACGTCGAGGCCGAGCCCGTCGACGCTCTGGCTCGAGGCGAGCTCGATCAGCGCGGGCACCACGTCCCGCTCCGCGCGCTCCACCAGGAGCCGCTGGGCGGTGAGGCGCCAGAACATGTTGTCGTCCTGCAGGGCCTCGACCAGCTCGTGGGGCCGCGCGTCCTCCAGGGTCGTCGAGGCGGGCGGCGCGTCCTCGTGTGAGATCCGGTAGATGCGCCCGTGGAGCCGGTCCCGGTTCGGCGTCTCGTAGGCGTTTCCGGGACCGCGCTCGCAGCAGCTCTCGTCGTAGCGGGGGGTGGGGTTGTGCTGGGCGACGAGCGTGTAGAAGTCCGAGACCCACAGCGCGCCGTCGGGGCCGACCTTCACCTGGACCGGGGCCGCCCACTGGTCGCGGCTCGCCGCGAAGCTCCAGCGGTTCTTGGCCTCGAACGTGCTTCCGCGCGAGCGGACGTCGAACATGCCGATGAGGTGGCCGGTGGGCTCGGCGACGAAGGCGACGCGGTTCCAGTACTCCGACGGAAAGGCGCGCGCGGTGTAGAGCTCGTGCGCCGAGCCGGCCGTGTACATGTCGAACTGATCCACCTGCAGGATGTCGGTCACCGGATAGATCGCGGGGCTGTCCTCGATGCCCGGAAGCACCGGCTCACGCCGTTCGATCGACCGGTAGTACCTGCCCGGGATGTGAACGTACCCGCTCGGACGGCGGTTCGCCGTCGATCCGAAGACGTAGCCGTCCTCCGACTGGTCGACGCCCCACGTGTTGTTGCTGGTGCGGGCGAGGTAGTCGAGGCTCGACCCGTCGGGCTCGAAGCGGAAGTAGCCCGCGCCGATGTCCCCGCGCCCGTACGTCACTCCGCCGACCGTTCCCCGGAAGCCGTTGTAGCCGACGGAGGCCAGCACCTGGTTGTCGAGCCCGTAGCGGAAGTTGCTGGGCGTGCCGTGCGTGTCGTCCCGCGGCCAGCCGCTCATGATCGTTCGCTTCACGTCCGCCCGGTCGTCGCCGTCGGTGTCCTCGAAGAAGAAGATGTGGGGCGCCTGGGCCACGACGAGGCCGCCACCCGCGAACGCGAGGCTCGTGGCCAGGTTCAGGCCCTCGGCGAAGACCGTCGTGCGGTCGGCCCGCCCGTCGCGGTCCGTATCCTCGATGATGAGGATGCGGTCGTTTCCGGGCTCCCCGTCCGGCAGGAGGTTGTTGGGGTAGTCCTGCGTCTCGACGGCCCACATGCGCCCGCGTTCGTCCCAGGTGAAGTCGATGACGTTGCCGATCATCGGCTCGAAGGCGAACGGCTCGACGCGGAAGCCCGGCGGGAGGCTCATCAGCTCGAGCGACTCCTCCGTGGGGAGCGCGACCTGCGCCTCGTAGACCGGGTCCGAGAGCGTGTTCCACTCCGCCGGGGGCCGCTCGTACGTGGGGAGCGGCACCTCGAGCGTCATCGTCTCGAGGACGGGATCGTCCGGCCGCAGCTCGAGCGCCCAATCGCCGCTCGCCCAGCGGATGCCCCGACCGAGCATCTGCTGGAAGCCGTCGGTGCCCCACGTCCTTGCGTCGTGGCCCCACGCCGTGTAATAGACGCGGCCTTGCCCGTAGGTCCGCACCCATGTCCAGGGCTCGTCGTGACCCGCCTCGCGCCGGACCTCGAGCACGGTGCGGTTCACGGTGTTGTGCTTCGCGTGGACGTAGGTCTCGTCCCACGACTCGAACGTCGGCACGCCCTCGATCGCCGGGTGGCCGGGCGCGACGCGCACGGCGCCGAACGTCCCCGTGCCGTGGCTCTTGAACGCCGCCCCGACGAGGCTGATGAACTCCTCCGAGTTCTGGAAGGACGCCGAAGCGCAGTGGAGCACCACGAGGCCGTGGCCGCTGTCGACGAACTCCAGGAGCGCAGCGAGCTGCGGAGGGGAGACGCTCACGTGGTTGTTGTAGAGGACGAGCGCGTCGAAGCGCGACAGGTTGCCGGGGTTGAGGTCGTCGGGCAGGTCCGTGTAGAACAGGTCGATCCCGTTCTCCGCGAGCACGGGCAGCACCTGTCGCGCGCGCGCCCCGGGCCGGTGGTGCCCGTCGTCACCGAGGAAGAGCACCTTCAGCCGGTCGCCGCGCTCCGCACGCGCCACGCCGGCGTCGGGCGGGGCGCATCCGCCCGCCAGGAGCAGGAGCATGGCCATCGCGGCCGGCTTCCGCGCGTCCTCGAGCCGGACGGCGCGGTACCCGCCCGCCCGCCGGTCGCGAAGGTGGAGCGTGCCGAAGACGAGGATCAGGATCAGCGCGAAGGGTGCGACGAAGCGAAACGACGTCTGCCCGCCCAGCGCCTCCGCGGGCATGAGGAGCGCGGAGGCCTCGGCGACGAGAGGCTCCTCCGCGAGCGCCGTCCCGACGATGGCCCGCAGGGCGTTCGCCGTGGCGTCGCCGGCGATCTGTCCGCTCTCCCGGTACGCCGCGAGCGCCGCGCGGTTGGCGTCGTATGCCTCCTGGACGTCCCTGGCCCTGTAGCCGAGCACGGCCGCATCGGCCTGGTCGCGGGCCCGCTCCAGGTAGCCGGGGAACGTCTCGTCCACCGACTCGAGCAGAGCCACCGTGGCCACCGGGTCGAGCGCCTCGGCGAGATAGCGATCCGCGACCTTGCCCATCGCCGGAACGCCGACGGCCCCCGCCGTCCCGAGGCCGACGCCGGCCGTGAGGACGATGCCGAGCGAGCCCGTCTTGGGTAGGCGCTCGCTGACGAAGCCGACCATCGTCGGGAAGAAGAACGCCACGCCCCAGGCGAAGATCGTCGCGGCCACGAGCGCCGACCACATCCCCTGCACGAAGCTCAGCAGGAAGAGCCCGCTGCCCGTGAGCACCGCCGCCCCCAGCAGCATCCCCGTGGGAGCGAGCCGCTCGACGAAGTGCGTGGCCAGGAGACGCAGCACGACCATCCACCCGCTGATCCACACGAGAACCAGGATCCCGTGCATCCCCACCGCCTCGAGCATCGCCGGCACCCAGCGCATCGGGCCCAACTCCATCGACGTCGTGATCGCCATCATCAGGAGCATGAGCAGGAAGAGCGGGTGGGTCAGCGTGTAGCGGAACATCTCCGCGACCGGAAGGCCCGCCTCCGCGTTCTCGGTCTTCGGGAAGCGCTCGGGCAGGAGCGTCCATCCGTAGACCAGGATGGGGACGTAGATCGCGCCGAGCTGGAAGGGCCAGCGGCCCAAGCCGCCCGCGTACGTCACGAGCACGAAGCCGACGATGCCGCCGAGGATGATCCCGATCGGGAAGAAGGCGTGGAAGAGGTTGAGGCGTGTGGTCTTCTCGGCGGGATAGAGCGCGGCTACCAGCGGATTGCCTGCGACCTCGATCATCCCGTTGCCCACCGCGAGCGTGGCTGCGCCCGCCATGAGGAGCCAGAACGCCGACGGATCGCCGACCTGCGTCACGGCAGAGATCATGAGCGTGATGCCCGCGACGTGAGCCGCGAACGCCATCCGGGTCCCGTTCTTGAGCCCGAACGCTTCCAGCAGAGGGCCGAGCACCAGGAGCGAGATCGCCATGCCCCACAGCGCCGCGCCCCCGATCAGCCCCACCTGGTAGTTCGTGAGGATGAACTCCTCCTTGAGCTGCACCAGGATGTTGCTCACGATGCCGAACGAGGCCCCGGTCGGGATCAGCGCCAGACAGATTCCCGCGAAGAGACGTCCGCGATGGATGCCCGATTCGCTGGTGCTCGACGAGGTCATGGGCGCTGCTCCCGTTGGCGACGCGCGAGGCGGCGAGCGCGCCCCCAACGGGCTTGCCCCCCCTCTTTCGCGGATGCTATAACGTACCGGCTCGTCCCCGGCTCGCCAGGAGCCCGCCGCCGATGCGCTCCGGCCGCGACTCTGCGGACATGTCCGTCCCCTTCCCGCCGATCGCTCTTCGATTCCAAGGATGCCCGAGATGCCCCGAACGCAGGGACTCCGCTTCGTCACGACCGGTGAGATGGAGGTCGAGGAGCTTCCGTGGGGGCCCCACGAGTGGCTCTCGAGGCGGCCACTGACGGACGCCGACGAGCTGCTCCTCGTGCGGGTCCGCATGCCTCCGGGGCAGGGGCACGCGTTCCACCGCCATCCGGCGATGGAAGAGATCATCTACGTCGTCTCGGGGCACGCCGAGCAGTGGGTCGACCGAGAGGCGCGGACGTTGGGTCCGGGCGACATCGCGCACATCCCGCGAGACGTGGTGCACGGCACCTACAACGGGGGCGACGAGACGCTCGTCTTCCTGGCGATCCTCTCGCCGGCCGTGTTCGAGGGCCCGGCGCTCGTGGACGTGTCCTCCGACGAGCCGTGGGTGTCGCTGCGCCCCGACCCCGGGGCGGCCGCCGGCTGAGCGGCCGAACGACCGTGGGCACGGTGCTCGTCGTCGCGACGCTCGATACCAAGGGCGAGGAGACCGCGTACGTCCGCGCCGTCATCGAGGACCTGGGGCACGCGGCCCTGGTCGTGGATGCCGGTGTCATGGGCGACCCGGCGTTCGCGCCCGACGTCGGCGCCGAGGCCGTGGCCAAGGCCGGTGGCGCCGCCCTCGCGGAGCTGCGGAGGAGGGCGGACCGCGGAGCCGCCGTGGAGACCATGATGAGGGGGCTCGAGCGGCTGGTTCCCGACCTGTACGGGCAGGGGCGGTTCGAGGGTGTGCTCGGACTGGGCGGCGGGGGCGGCACCGCCCTCGCGACCGCCGCCATGCGCACGCTCCCGGTCGGGGTGCCGAAGGTCATGGCCTCGACGATGGCCTCGGGCGACACCTCGCCCTACGTGGGCATCAAGGACGTCACGATGATGTACTCGGTCGTGGACATCGCGGGGCTCAACCCGCTGTCGCGCAGGGTTCTGGCCAATGCCGCGGGAGCGGTGTGCGGGATGATCGGGACGAGCGTGCCGCCGGCCCGGGACCGGCCGATGATCGCAGCGACGATGTTCGGCGTGACGACGCCCTGCGTCGACGCGGTGCGTGAGCGCCTGGCGGCGGCAGGCTACGGGGTGACGGTCTTCCACGCGACGGGAAGCGGCGGGCGCGCCATGGAGGCGCTCGTCGACGAGGGCTGGTTCGTGGGCGTGGCGGACGTGACGACCACCGAGTGGTGTGACGAGGTCGTCGGGGGGGTCCTGTCGGCGGGACCGGACCGCCTCTCGGCCGCGGGCCGCCGGGGAATCCCGCAGGTCGTCTCGGTCGGCGCGCTCGACATGGTGAACTTCGGCGGCGCCGATACGGTGCCCGAGCGCTTCGGCGGCCGGAACCTCTATCGCCACAACCCGAGCGTGACGCTGATGCGCACGAGCCCCGCGGAGTGCGAGGAGATCGGGCGCCGCATCGCCGAGCGCCTCTCGGCCGCGACGGGCCCCACCGTGCTGGTGCTGCCGCTTCGCGGGGTGAGCATGATCGACGCGGAGGGGGAGCCCTTTTACGATCCCGAGGCCGACCGGGTGCTGTTCGAGACGCTGCGCGCCCGGGTGGGAGACGGGGTCGAGGTCGTGGAAGTCGATGCCCACATCAACGACGCCGCGTTCGCGGAGGCGTTCGCCGAGCGCATGATCGACGCGCTCGGCGGTCCGGCCCCGGGCGCCGGGCTCCCCGCCGACGCGGGTCCGTCCGAGCCGGGCTGAGGAGCGCTCCCGCCAGGCGCGGACGGCGGACAGCGAGGACGACATGCCGTTCATCGAGTACCAGGAGTGCCTCAGGAGGCTGAGGGCCGAAGTCGACGCCGGTCGCCCGATCGTGGGTGCGGGAGCGGGCACGGGCATCTCGGCCAAGTTCGCCGAGCGCGGGGGCGTGGACCTCATCATCATCTACAACTCGGGCCGGTTCCGCATGGCCGGCCGGGGGAGCCTCGCCGGGCTCATGCCCTACGGAGACGCCAACGCGATCGTCGCCGAGATGGCGGCCGAGGTCCTGCCGGTGGTGCGGGACACGCCCGTCCTGGCGGGCGTGTGCGGAACGGACCCCTTCCGGATGCCCGCGGTCTTCCTGCCGAAGCTCAAGGAGATGGGCTTCGACGGCGTGCAGAACTTCCCCACGGTCGGCCTCATCGACGGGCGCTTCCGGGAGAGCCTGGAGGAGACGGGCATGGGCATCCAGCTCGAGATCGACTGGATCCGCACGGCGCACGAGCTCGGCATGCTTACCTGCCCGTACGTCTTCGACGAGGACCAGGCCAGGCGCTTCACGGAGGCCGGAGCCGACGTCGTGGTCGCGCACGTTCACACGACCGTGGCGGGCTCGATCGGCGTGAAGACCGCCGCCTCCCTCGACGAGGCGGTGGAGCGCGTGCAGGCGATGCACGACGCGGCGAAGTCGGTGAGCCCCGAGGTGATCGTCCTCTGCCACGGCGGCCCGATCGCCCAGCCCGAGGACGCGCAGTACGTCTTCTCCCGCACGGAGGGGGTGGCCGGGTTCTTCGGCGCGTCGAGCATCGAGCGGCTGCCCACCGAGGGCGCGATCGAGCAGCAGGCGCGCAGCTTCAAGGAGCTGTCGCTGGGGGCCGAAGGGGATCCGAGAGCCTCCCAGCGGTGATGGCCGAGGCGCGGCGGGCCGGGCGCGGTGGGCAGGGGCGGGCACTCGGCGACGGCCGTCGGCGCGCCGCGCCCGGAGGTCGGGTCTTCTCGGCGATGGCGTGCCTCGCCGTCGCCGGGCTGGCGGGGCCGCTCGTCCGGGAGTCGGGCGCCCAGCTCCCCACCCCGCCGCCCCCAGATTCCGCCGCGGTCGCCCAGCTCGAAGCGCTCGTCGTGACCGCCGACCGGGCTCGTACCGCCGTCGGCTCCTCGGTCGCGGCCGTGACGCGGCTCGACGCCAGGAGGTCGCTCGGCACCGGGCTCGGCCTCGGCGAGCTGCTGCGCTTCGTTCCGGGGTTCTCTCTGGTGGCGCTCGACGGCAACGGCCTCGACCCCCAGCCGATGGTGCGGGGCTTCTACGGGGGCGGCGAAGCCAGCTACGTCGCCGTCCTGCTCGACGGTCGTCCTCTCCACGACCTGCAGTCGGGCATGATGACGTGGGACCTGGTGGCGCCCGTCGCGATTCAGGCGGTGGAGGTCGTCAGGGGCTCGTCTTCGGCGTTGTACGGCGATGCCGCGGTCGCCGGGGTCGTGAACCTCGTTTCCTCCGCGACGGCGGACCGGTCCGCCTCGGCGGAGCTGGTGACCGGTGCCGACGGCCTCCTCCGAGGCGGGGCGCGCGTGAGCACCGGCCTCGGTGAGCGTTCCTTCGGGGCCTTCGTGTCGGGCTTGCGCACCGACGGCTCCAGGGCTCATTCCGGGCGCGAGCACGGCACCCTCGGAGTCTCGGTCGCGTTGCGGCCCGAGGGTGAGGAGAGGCTGGTGGCGACGGCGCGCTCGACGTGGCGGCGCGCGGAGCTTCCGGGCCCGCTGCCGGAATCCGCGATGGCGGTGGATCGGGGGGCGTCGCTCGCGTTCTACCGGTTCGACGAGTCGACCGAGCGGGTGCACTCCCTCTCTCTCGACGGCTCGACGACGCTCGGCTCGGGCCCGGCTCTCTCGGGGACGTTGACGTCCGAGCTGCGTCGCTCGAGCTCGACGCGGACCCTGCCTCTCGCGGTCGACTTCGCCGACACCAAGGAGCGCGAGCTCTCGACCGACCGCCTGTCGGCGTCGGCGCAGGTCGAGTGGGAGGGGGCGGAGCCGGAGGCCGCACGCCGTCTCGTCGTCGGCGTGGACGCGTCGACGGGCCGCATCGACTCGGAGCATTTCACCGTCGTCAGCGGGCCCGAAAGCGTGTACGCTGCGTCCTCCGGGGGGCGAGGGCCGTCGGACGCCGCCGGTGGGGGCCGCCGCCATGCTCTCGCCGGGTTCGCCCAGCTCGAGCTGCGGCCGCATGCCGCGGTCCGTGTGGCGGCCGGCGCGCGGTACGACGTTCTGTGGGACAGGTTCGAGCCGCTCCGGCCCTCGGCCGGCGGCCCGACCGACGCCCGCCATACCGCGCTCAGCCCCAAGGCCGGCGTCAACGTCCGGTGGATCGACACGGATGCGACGACCGGCACCCTCTATCTCTCCGCGAGCCGGTCGTTCAAGGCGCCGACACCCGACCAGCTCTTCGACCAGCGCTCGTTCCCGCTCCCCTTCCCGCCTTTCTCGGCGACGACGTCGAACGCCGAGCTCGTCCCCCAGCACGGGACGAGCGTCGAGGTCGGCGCATACCAGTCGGTCGGCCGGGTCGGGCCCGTGGCGGGCGCCCTGACCCTGGCGGTCTACCGCATGGACATGCGCGACGAGCTCGATTTCGACGTGGCCGCCCTGCGCTACGTGAACATCGGGGAGAGTCGCCATCAGGGCGTGGAGGGCGGGCTGTCGATCTACGGGCCCGCCGGCTCGGACTTCACGCTCGGCTACGCTCTGCAGGACGCGAAGGCGACGGCCGGAGCCAATGCCGGCCGCGCCCTGAAGGCGGTTCCACGACATACGCTGACCGCCAGCGCAGGAGGCAGCGTGGTCCCTCGCGTGTGGAGCGGCCTGGTCGCGACCCGAGCCACGGGCGCGTGGCTCGACGACGAGAGCACGGTCCGCCAACCGGGGTGGACGCGCGTCGACGCGCGGGCGGTCGTCTCGCTCGGGCGAGCCTCGGTCCACCTCGAGGTGCGGAACCTCCTCGACCGGGCCTACAGCTCGACCGGCTTCCTCGATCCGGGCGGGTCCGGGACGGTCTTCCATTACCCGGCGGTGCCGCGCACGCTCACGGTGGGCGTGACGATGGGTCGGTGAGGGGCGAACAGGTAGCCCGACGCATGCTCTCGGACCGCGAAGACCTGATACGCTCGGTGATCCCGGCGCTCGCGCGGCTCAGCAGGCCGGCGGGGGTCGCGGCGCTCGCCTGCCTGCTCACCGCGGTCGCTCCCTCGCCCGGCCCGGCGCAGACGCCGGCGTCCGTGCAGGGCTACCCCGTCCCCGAGCTTCCCGCCACCACCACGCGCGCGGCCGATGGGTCCATCGTGGTTCGTGCCGTCCGTCTCGACGCCCCGCTCGCGGCGGACGGCAGCCTGGACGAGGAGGTCTACCATACGATCCTGCCCGCCGCCGGCTTCGTCCAGCAGTACCCGTGGAACGGAGAGCCGGCGACCCAGGACACCCAGGTCTGGGTGTTCTTCGACTCGGATCACGTGTACGTGGGGCTGCGCGCGTTCGACAGCGACCCGGGCCGGATGGTCGCCAACGAGATGCGGCGCGACAGCCGCAACATCTGGCAGAACGACAACGTCATCGTCCTCCTCGACACCTTCCTCGATCGCAGGAGCGCGTTCTTCTTCCAGACCAACCCGCTGGGCGGGGTCCGGGACGCCCTGGTCCTCAACGAGAGCACGACGAACTACGACTGGAACACGGTCTGGGACGTCCAGGCCCTCCGCACCGACGACGGTTGGACGGTCGAGATGGCGATCCCCTTCAAGTCGCTCCGCTTCGATCCGCGCTCCGAGCAGGTGTGGGGCTTCAACGTCATGCGGGTGGTCCGCTCCATCAACGAGCAGTCGCTGCTCTCGCCCGTACCGGACAACTCCGGCCAGGGCATGAGGATGGCGTCGGCCGCCACGCTCGTGGGCATCGAGGCGCCGAGCGGCTCGCGGAACGTGGAGGTGAGGCCCTATGCCATCTCGGACGTGACCACCAACGTGCCCGCCGGCATCTCGAACCACGTGGACGCGGACTTCGGCATCGACGCCAAGTACGGCGTCACCAGCAGCATGACCTTCGATCTGACCTACAACACGGACTTCGCCCAGGTCGAGATCGACGAGCAGCAGGTGAACCTGACCCGGTTCGGCCTCTTCCTTCCGGAGAAGCGCGAGTTCTTCCTCGAGGGGCAGGGGATCTTCGACTTCGCCGGCTCGGGCGGCGGCCGCCGCTTTCGGGGGGAGAGCAGCCCGCTCCCGCACGTGTTCTTCAGCCGGCGCATCGGTCTCGACGAGGGGAGCCCGGTGCCGATCCAGGGAGGTGGGCGCCTCATGGGCCGGGTCGGACGAGTGTCGATGGGGCTGCTCAACATCCGCACGGAGGGCGCCGAGATCGCGAGCGTCCGACCGACCAACTTCTCCGTCGCGCGCATCAAGAGCGACGTCCTGCGACGGAGCAGCATCGGCGCGATCCTGACGAACCGGGACCCTTCGGCCACGGGCGAGGCGTCCAATCGGGTGTACGGGGCCGACGCCAACATGCTGTTCTACGACAACCTCCAGATCAACGCCTTCTATGCGCGCGCCTCGAGCGCCGAGGCCGGCGGCGACCCCGAGAGCTACCGGGCTCAGGTCAACTACGACTCGGACCGCTACGGCCTCCAGGCCGAGCATCTCAAGGTGGGCGACGCCTTCGACCCCGAGGTCGGCTTTCTGCTTCGCGACGACTTCCGGCGCACCTTCGCTTCGATCCGCTTCAGCCCGCGCCTCGCGTCGAGCCGGCTGGTTCGACAGCTCAGCTGGGAGGCCAGCTTCGATCGGTTCGTGAACGGGGCGGACGTCCTGGAGACGAGGCAGGAAAAGGGGAGCTTCAACGCCGAGTTCAACAGCAGCGACCAGGTCACGCTCGACGTCAGCCGGAACCTGGAGTTCGTGGACGAGCCGTACGACGTCGCGGACGAGGTGGCCGTTCCGGTGGGACGCTATCGCTTCGTGGACGCCACGCTGAGCCTCGAGCTGGGTCCCCATCGCAAGGTCAGCGGAACGCTGGCCGCCAGTCGGGGAGGCTTCTTCGGCGGGGATCGAACGGGGATCTCCTACAGCGGCCGCGTGGAGCTCAGCCCGCAGCTCGCCATCGAGCCCCGCGCATCCTTGGACTGGATCTCGATCCGGGATGCGAGGACCCGCGTCACCCTGCTCGGTGCACGGCCGACGCTGACGATCACGCCGCGGATGTACGTGGGCGCGCTCGTGCAGTACAACTCCAGCACCGACGCCCTCGAGACGAACGTCCGCTGGCGCTGGGAGTTCGACCCCGGAAGCGACCTCTTCGTGGTCTACACCGACGGCCGCGGCGGGCCCGGGCGGGGCCTGTCACGGCTGGTGAGCCGCGGTCTCGCCATCAAGCTCACCCGCCTCTTCCGATTCTGAGCGGGCGCGCGCACCCGACGCGCGGGAATATCACGTCTCCGCGACGTGCCCCACCGCTTTGACGTCCCCCGAGCCCGGGCCGAGCGAATCCACGACGTCCCTGAGCCCGATCGTGAAGATGTCCCGGCGCACGGACCAGTGGTGCTGCGCCCCGGGCGCCGCCTGCCGTGGCGATCACCCGCACGCCGCCCGCCCGCTCCTGCTCCGCACGGCCATCCGCCGTCATCGATCGGACCCGGGAGCTCCATCCATCGCACTGTCGTAGTCGGGGATATTGCGCTGAAACACGCGCCAGTAATGCCGGATTCCCGTGACTTGCTCGGTACCGTCTTCGCCGACGGATCGCGTCACCGGATCTCTTCCGATGATCTGTGCGACCTCTGCTTGATCGGCCACGTGCGCGACGGTCATCTCGTAGATCTTGCCATCGATCTTCATGCGCACGCGTGGATCGCGCTCGATGTTCGCCCACCACCTCTTGGAAGCCGGAAACTCCCGTTCCAACCGGAAGTCCTGCTCGCTGCCGCCGATGTAGAGCTTGTCGCCTTGGGGCGTCGGGTTGATCACCACCGAGTGCGGAATGCCGTACCAGGTACGGGTCTCCAGCATGATCGTGTTGCCGCGAACGGGATCGTCGACCTGATTGACCCAGTCCCAGTTCGTGACCGGTTCCCGCACGAGCTCTCCGCTCAGCCAAAGTCCGGGATACCCGGTCCTCAGTCGTTCAGCGAACTCCTCACTGCGGGGATCCAGATACGGCGGGTCGAAGCCGGTCAGGCGCAAGGTGAGGAGAGCCAGGCCGGCGAAGGCCACGATCAGCAGTACGCCGGTCTTCAATGGGCGCTTCATGACGTTTGTCCCCCGGTTGAGACAGCGCTTGGTCAGCGGGCCCCATCGACGCAGGTCCGCGGCCTTCCAACGGACTGCGATTCTGCCGCGCGGGGACTCCGGTGACAAGCGCGAAGCGCCGGTCGTCGAGTCAGCCGGGAACGTGGTCCGTCGCGCGCCTCGAGCCCGGCCACCGCCGCGCTCCGCCCGGGCGTCGCCGCTCGTCCAGCCACTTCGGCGTCGAGCCTGTCGCCTCCTTCCTTTCCCTTATCCGGGCCGCAACCTGCATCGTCACCGGCGAGGGAGCCACACCCAGCTCCCGGTCGACCCGCCTCTGGAACCGCTCGAAGTCGGCCAGGGCCGCCGCCCGATTCCCCGAAACGGTCTGGAGCGACATGAGGCGGCGAAGCGTCGGCTCGTCGTAGGGATAGAGCTCGAAGGCGCGGCGCCACCAGTACACCGCGTCCGGCAGGCTCTGCAGCGCCTCGGCCCGTCGCGCGAGGTTCTTGGACGCGCGTCCGGCGAGGTCCCGCAACCGGGCGCGTTGGTCCTCGGCCCAGAAGCAGAACTCGGAAGACCCGGACACGAAGAACCCCGACAGGAAGTCGCCGCGGTAGAGGTCGAGCGCCGCCTCGAGCGAGCCTTCGCGCAGCGCGCGGTAGAACGCGTCCACGTCGGATCCGAGGCGGTCCCAGTTGACGGAGATATCCTGGCTTCCGACTCCCAGAACGGCCTTTGGTCCGAGCTCGTTGCGGATCACGAACAGCGTCTGGCGGAGGGCGTTCAGGGCCGAGTCCTTGTCGGACTCCGGCCAAAACGTCCCGATGAGCTCGTCGCGACGGCGAGGCGTGCGCCTCTCGGAGCAGGTGAGGTAGACCAGGAGCGCGAAGCGCTTCGTCCGCCGCGTGAGGCCCTCCAGGACACTGCCGTCGCCGGCTCGGAGGGTAGGGTCACCGAAGGCGTAGAGCCGCATCGGCGGTGAGGAGCCTGGTTCGTTGATCGTGATCGCCACGTCGCAGCCCCCCCGGGCTACCCTTTTCCAACGGTCCCTCTGCCGGCGTCCCCCAAAACGCCATCGTGCAACCGATCCGAGACAAGTTCGCCCCGTACATGTTGGGCGTGCAACAATCAGACCGTTCACCTTGAAGGACGCCGCCCCCGCCGACCCATCGACGGCCTCGCGGCGTCAACTGTGCAGCGGGCCTGCATCTCATTGATGGCAAACGCCTTAGCGCCTCACGAGATGGAGGCTTTGTCCGTCGAGGGCAGGCTCGGGGGGAGGGTGCGGGCCATGCCTCGATGCACGGGCGTGGCCTCCGTGCCACAGGTGATGTCGGACGCGTCGAACACCTCAGGAGCCTCCGTCCAAGTGGAGCACACACGATCGTCCCGCGCGACCCGAGAAAGACTTGTGCGGAGGTTCCTCATGCGAGCCAAGGCGAGGCGGGGGCAGCGGAGCCTCCCGCCACCCCCGCCCGGACCCCGGGGAGGCCGAGCTCGACTTACGAGCTCGACCTCCACCGTGGTGCGCCTAGTATCCCGATGCGGAGATCGGGCAGCCGCCCGGCGCGTTGTTCGCAGCGTCGAGCATGGTGTGCAGGTCGAGGAACGAGATCGTTCCGTTCAGAGCGTCCTGCCACAGACCCTCCAGCTCGGTGGTCGTGTAGGCGTACGCCATGCCCCAAGAGGCGTTCAGGTACGCCGCCACGAGCGACCGCGCGGCCTTGCGCGCGTCATCCGACGTCCCGCCGGTCTCGACGAGCTCCAGCATCGTCAGCCCGGTCTCCGAGCCACCGAAGAAGGCGTCGAAGTCCATCGCGTGCGCGAACGGATTCGAGCCCTGGCCACCGGACGCCTCCCACTCCGGATCCTCGAGGGTATCCCACAGCCACTGTCCGCCAGCCTGCCCACCGTCCGAGCCGCCCTGCCAGAATCCCGGCGTGCAGCCCTGCGTCGGCGTGTTGACGAACGTCGCCGAGTACGTCGAGCCCGACTTCGGCGGGGCCTCGAAGTCCACCTCCGTCGCGAACGGGATGAACGTTCCGGCGTTGTCGAACGCTCCCAGAGCGATCCACCCCTCGACGGTCTCCTCCTTCGCGTCGTAGAAGCTGTCCTGGTCGCTCGGGAGGTCGATGTTCTTGCCGAACTCGGTGAACGTGCCGCCGCGCGGCAGCGCGGGGAGGTCCTCCCAGGTGTAGCAGCCGTCATCGCCGGTGTACTGCTCGTCGACGATCACGTCGTTGACCGTCAGCGCGACCTTCCAGCCCGGCCTCGGGGTGCGATCACCCGTGGTCGACACCAGCCCGTCACCGTCCCTCAGCTTGCAGATCTCGACGTCGACGAGCTCGAAGTTGCCGAAGTTGTTGTCGGCGTGGACTTCGCCGGACGTGAGCGTGAACTCGTGCCCGTACTTGGCGTAGTCGGTGCCCTCGGGCTCGACGGCATCGCAGTCGAAGCCGGCTCCCGGGTATCCTTGCTCGTATCCGTCGCGATTCACCTCGCAGACGGCGTACGCGACGCCCGGAATCAGACCCGTGAACTCGTACGCGCCCGTGCCCTCGGCGGTCGTGGCCTCGGCATCCTTGACCCAAACGCCGTCCACCTTCTTCAGGAGGTGGATCGTCCAACCACCGATCAACACATCGGTGCCGACCTTGTCATCGCCCTGGCCATCGTAGTCCTCGAACTTCACGCCGGACTTCTCACCAGGCGTCCAGTCACCGAAGGCGGCGCCGTCGTTGGCGTCGTCGTCACCGTCGTCGAGGTCGACGTGGTCGCCGCTCTTCAGCACGATGTTGTCGTACTCGCACGCGCCCGCGGTCGGGTACGAGCAGTAGAACCCGCTCGGCTCGACGATCTCGACCTTGTAGACACCGGGCGTGAGGCCGGTGAAGGAGAAGTCACCGTCTTCGTTCGTCGCCGTCGTGATCGGACCGACGCCGTTGCCCATGCCGTCGGTCCCGGTGAGCTTCACCGTCACGCCGGCGCAGCCGGGGGCGTTCACGGGGTCGCCGGAAGCGCTTGGGCAGACGTCGCCCTCCTCGATGCTCCCGTCCGCATCGAAGTCGATGACCTTCGTGCCCTCGATGCTCCCCGGCATGTAGTTACCGAACCGGATCTCGTGCGTTTCGCCGGAAGCCGCCACCGTCACGGACACGGCCTTTTGCACCGGGTACTGGTACGCCTCGTCCAGCCATGAAGCGGACTGCACCCACTTGCCCGGGAAGTGGCCCTCCTCGGCGATGTACTCACCGACGACCTCGATCACCTCTTCGAAGGGCGTGTATCGGTCTTCCGGAGAGCCGGAGTGCCCCGGCTCCGTCCAGGCCACCGGCCATCCACCTTCGGTCGCCAATTCGTCGATGTCTCCGTTCTCGTCGATGAACTGGTCCACCCCGATCTCGGGCTCACCCTCGTCCCAGATGCCATTGGCGTTGATGTCGTGGAACTTCCGGACCTTGATCTCACCCGTGAACTGTTCCGTGACCTTGAAGTTGTCCGTCTTCGTGTACCGGTTCGACGGCACGAAGCCCGGATCCGGATCCGCACAGAAGTCGTAGCACGGATGTGGACGGATCCGACCCGTCTTCTGGCCGGGGACGTGGTTCAGGTCGGCGCCCTTGACGTCGATGTACGCCGCGAGCGGGGTCATCCACGCCTTGTAGACTCCGCCGGGATTGGGCGTCGTGCCGTACGGCATCATCTGCACGACGATCGCGCCCGCGTCGCCGCCGTGGTCGACGTCGATGTTCGTGTCGTGGCGGCCCAGGCCGTCGATGTCGGGCGTCGTCGTGTTGTCGCCGGCCTCGCCCTCGTCGGCATCGGGCACCGCGCAGGGCTCGCCGATGTACTGGGCGTCCTGACCCCTCGCGTCCGTGTTGACCCAGGTGTCGCCGTCCGCTCCGGTGAACGGGGAGACGGCCGGGTCATCCGCAGGGACGCGGCGCACGATCACCCCGTCGGCGCTGATCTCGACGATCCGGCAGCGAGCCGGGTCACGGGAGAGCAGCAGCTTGCCCGGTGGATCCGTGATCTGGAAGACGTAGAAGCCCGCGTCGAGTCCGGCTGCCGTCGCCGGGGCGTTGTTGGGCGGGCCGCCGTCCAGGTAGACCTCGCGCTTGAAGTCGTAGTGGACGTTCTCGTTGACGATGCTACCGTCGGGGGTCGTGGTGAAGATCGCACCCGAGCCACCACCGGCCGGGGGGGACTGGACCGCGAAGTGCGGCGCGACGTCGATGTCCGGAGAGACCGGAGATTCGGTCGCTTCGCCGCAGCTCCAAAGCAAGAGCGCGGCCACCGCGACGACCCACGGCGTTCGCCCGAGGGAAGTGCGCAGCATGGGAGACTGCTCCTTGTGTGGGGGGATATGTGCCATGAGACAGCACAATCAACCTAGGCGGGAGCCGTTATCGCCCCGTTATCTCTCCGAGGCCGCTCGCCCGCTCCAGCGCACGGCGGCCGGGAGCTCTCGATCCGGAACGGGACGCGCGACCTGGTCGGCGTCCGCGTGACCGCGGGTCCTTGTTTCGGATCGGGCGGTCCGGACGTACGATGTCCGCGGCGTGAAACCGGGGGACGAAGGCCCGGGCACGACGTGATTCCCGACGACGAGGAGTGCACGATGCCTGTGCCGAGAAGGGCTGATCGGCTTGGCGCCCACCCGTGGAAAGCCCTGATCCCCCGGCTTCGCGCTTTCGTGGAGACCGTCCTGATCCCAGGCAGGCCCCGGCTCGTCGCGGCCGCCCTCCTCGTCGGCTGCGCCCCGGCGTCCGCTCAGTCACTGCCGCCACTGCCGGACAGCTCGTCGATTCGGATATGGGCTCCCAGCGCCGACTTGAAGTCCGAGCGGGCGACCTTTCTCGAGTGGCGGGCATCGTCCCTGGGGGCGATTCATGCCGAGAGCGGTGACAGCCTGGACCTGGCCTTTCCTTCGATCACGCGAGTGGACCTGCTGCAGGGAAAAAACGTCGGGATGGGGGTCCTGATGGGAGCGTCGATCGGCGCAACGGTCGGCGGGCTGGTCGGCCTTCTCGTCGGAAACAGCGCGGTGTCCGGCTGTTCGGGATTCCTCTGTGAGCTCGATGCCCTCAACTACATGGCGGTGGGAATGGGGATCGGAGCGGTGCCCGGAATCGCCATCGGCGCGGCGGCTCCGCCGGATCGGTGGGTTCGGCAGTCCCTGCCCCCGGAGATGGGCTTTCCCAGGCCCGGGCCGGATTATTCCATGATCGTCTCCGTTTCGGCCCTGCTTCTGGCGATCGTCTTGATGGGCGGGTCGTAGTCAGCGGAAAGCCACGGGACGAGGGGGGCGCACCGGGATGAAGCCGAGCAGCAGGCCGCATGGCAGCGGACCGCCGCATCTCTGAGCATGGAGTGGCCGTCCCGGTGGCGCGCACCGAGAGCGGCCTCCTGGTGCGCCCCGACGACGCCGCGTCCGGTCAGCGATATCGATGCCCGGGCTGCGGGGCCGACGTCGTGCTGCGCAGCGGCAAGCTCCGTCGTCCGCACTTCGCTCACCGCCGCGGCGAAGGTTGCTCCACGGAGAGCACCCTCCACAGAGCCGCCAAGCAGCTGGTCGTTCAGGTCATCGCCGAGTGGAAGGCACGGCAGGGCCCCCGCCCGTGCATCTCACGGCCGTGCCCCGTGTTCTCCTGCGACGGGGGCATCGTCCAGGACATTCCGGAGGATGTCACCCACGCCGTCGCCGAGGTCCGCCTCGACCGAGGCCCCGTCGCCGACGTCGTGCTCTATCGTGGCGACATTCCCTCCGCCGCGATCGAGATCCTCGTGACCCACGCCGTGGATCCGGTCAAGGCCGAGCGCCTCGCGATCCCCTGGGTCGAGCTTCGCGCCGTGGAGCTTCTCGAACGACCGTATTGGTGGGTGGCCGCGCAAGACGGACTCGAGCCCTTCGTCTGTCCCTCGTGCTCCGCGCGCCGCGCCGACGCGTCCCGACGATTGCACGAGATCCAAGGTCGGGCGAAGCGGGTCGCTCGACGGATCGGGGCGCGGCTGCCGCCGAGCCCTCCGTACCACTACGCCCCGCACGCCTGCTGGCGCTGCGCGTCGGAGATGGTCGTGTACCTGTGGCCGGGGGGCGGTGATCACGGCCAGCGGCGCCCGCCCGCCCCGATCCCGGTCACCGTGCAGCACCGCGTGACCGAGGGTGCCGGCAACTATTGGGCGAACTGCTGTCCGCGCTGCTCCGCCGTGCAGGGCGACTACCACCTG
>JBFFWJ010000007.1:0-20874 GCA_041570315.1 Longimicrobiales bacterium
GCGGACTCGTTTTCCGGATTCGATGTCGCCCAACTACAATCTGCTCTTCCACGATCTCGCGGAACTCCAGGTACAGCTCGGCAGAATCGGTAAGGCTCGCGAAGCGATGGCCGAAGCCAGCCGAGTCGAGGGCCCCATTGCGGCTGCCCAGGTGCACAAGAGACTGGGAGACTTCAGCACGGATCTGCTTCGGTTCGATGAGGCCGAGGTGGCGTATCAAAGGTCCCTGGAGCTCGATCGTCGGAACGCCGAAGCCGGACTGGCTTTGGCGAACCTGTATCTGCGGAGGAACGATCTGGATGCGGCCTCTGCCGAGTTCACGCGCCTGATCGAGTCCGGTTGGGAGGGCGCGGACGTTCAGCACGGCATCGCCGAGGTGCACTGGCGCCGGGGCGAACTCGGGGACGCTGTGCTCGTGGCCGGGCGCGTGCTCCGGATGAATCCCGCGCACCGGGGTGCGCTTGAAGCCCGCGCGCATGAAGAATCCGGCTGCCACCACGCCCAGCAGGATCCCGAACGAGCGCGTCATCAGCGTGATCAGCCCGATGACCGCGAGATCGATCACGAGGGCCGCCAGCCTGCGCGGGGGAGAAGCGAGCGGGAGCCCGAGCAGCGTCTCGGACACCTCGAACGCGTCCGGGGTGACGATGCTGCGCGGGTCCCGATGAGTCGACGGCGTGGCCATCCCGAGTCGGCCGGCTACCTCCGACGTGCCCACAGGACGAGCGCCAACCCGACCGCGGCGCCCAGGAGCGCCCCCCCGGCGAGGGTGCGCATCCGATCGCTCGCCGCCGACGCCACGCGGAGCGGCGCCGGTCGGGACGCGAAGGCCGGCTCCTCGTCCGGCTCGTCCCGCGCCTCTCCGGCGGTCCCGTCCCACTCGCAGGTGGGGCAGTCGAGGCGTCCGCGCTCCTTGGCCGTGCGGTTGGAGTACGCGACCTCCTCCCCGCACATCGGACACCCCATGCCGGCGGGCTCCGGCACGATCATGGCGTACAGGGCGCCCTTGGAGAGGTCGAGATCCTCGGCGATCTGGTTGACGCTCCGATCCGAGCCCCAATACAGCTCGTTGGCTCGTTCGGTGGCGTCGGGGGACGCGGGGGAAGCTTCCATCACGCGCGCTCTGCGTTAGCTTGACCGATCCGGCTCGTCATCAGACCTGAACATAGCTGCCCGGGCCGGCCGCGCACAGCGCAAGTGCGCTTCCGACCTGGAGTTCCCCACTTTCCAGCCGCCGCGTGAGGATCCCCGTTCCCCACGGCCACCTCGAGGCCGTGCTCAAGGAGCCCCAGGCCGTGCCCCGAGGCGCCGCCGTCGTGTGTCATCCTCATCCTCTGCACGGGGGCACGATGCACACCAAGGCCGTCTATCGCTCGGCCCAAGGCCTGAACGACGCCGGCCTGGTGGCGCTCCGCTTCAACTTCCGGGGCGTGGGCCTCAGCACGGGAAGCTTCGACGAGGGGGTCGGCGAGCAGGACGACCTGCGGGCCGCCCTCGACTGGCTGGAGTCCGAGTACCCCACGCTGCCGTTGGTCGTGGGCGGCTTCTCCTTCGGCTCCCTGGTCGGGCTCGCGGTGGGGACGGAGGACGCGCGCGTCGCGGGGCTGCTCGGTATGGGCCTCCCCCTCGATCTGGACCACCGCTACGATTACGGATTCCTCTCGGCCGCGGGAAAGCCGATCCTCGTGGTCCAGGGAGAGAACGACGAGTTCGGCTCGGGCGCTCGAGTCCAGGAGGCGCTCGGCCCCCTGGGCGGGCACGTCACCGTGGTCCGGATCGCCGGAGCGGACCACTACTTCACGGAACGGCTCGACGAGCTCCGATCGGCGGTTCGCGGCTACTACGAGTCGGGGCCGGGGTCGCGCCTCCTCGCGGTGGCGTGAGCGGAGGAGGCTACCATGCGTGAGCGGGACCGGGTGCTGAGAAGCCTCGAGAACGTCTATCGGGAGGCCTTCGGGGCGGCCGAGGCGGCCGGCGACGGCGCGGCGATGTCGAGGCTCGACCTGGACTATCAGCGCGACCAGCTCCACCTGGAGGTGCTGCTGGACATCCGCGACCTCCTGAGCGCGCCGGAGGAAGAGGACGGTGCCGACAAGACGATCTCCCTTCTGGAGAAGGCCCAGAACCTCCGCAGGCTCACCAAGCTGCGCTGATTTCACCTACGCTGACTCCACTACGCTGACTCCACGACCCGACGGGCGTCCATGAAGATCTACACGCGGACCGGCGACGAAGGGGAGACCGCGCTCTTCGGCGGAGCCAGGGTCTCCAAGCACCATGTTCGCGTCGAGGCCTACGGCAACGTCGACGAGCTCGGCGCCACGGTCGGGTGGGCTCTCTCCCAGCTCGCGGACGCCTCGATCCGGGAGCGCCTCGAAGCGCTGCAGCACGACCTCTTCACGCTCGGAAGCGAGCTGGCCACGCCGCCCGCGCGCGAGGGGCGCTCCCGGCCGCCGACGCCTCCGCTGCCGGAGTCGAGGATCGGGGAGATGGAGCGGTGGATCGACGAGGCGGACGAGGAGCTGCCGGCGCTCCGCGACTTCGTGCTCTCGGGCGGGGCCCCGGGGGCCGCCGCCCTGCACCTGTGCCGGACCGTGTGTCGTCGCGCCGAGCGCTCGGTCGTCGGCCTCGCGGAGGTCGCCGCCGTCGACGGCGTGGTCGTGCGCTATCTGAACCGGCTCTCCGATCTGCTCTTCACCCTGGCGCGGCTGGAGAACCATCGAGCGGGCGTGGGCGACGTGAGGTGGCGCAAGCCGGAAGGCGCGGCTTGATCCACACGCGCTTCACGCGGGTCCGTGGGTCCGGTGACGTCATCCGAGGGGACGTGCGGCTCGCGGAGGGGCCGCCGCCCCGCTCCGCCGTGCTCGTGGTGCACGGCTTCAAGGGCTTCAAGGATTGGGGCTTCTTCCCCCACGCCTGCGCCCGGATCGCCGCGGACGGGCACGCCGTGGTGTCCTTCAACCTGTCCCACAACGGGATCGGCCCCGACCTGGAGACGTTCTCGGAGTTGGAGCTCTTCGCGCAGAACACGTTGAGCCTGGAGCTCGACGAGGTGCTCTGGATGCTGGACCAGCTCCTGGACGAGGACCTGGTCCCGCGGCGCCCCGAGCGGGTCGGCGTCCTGGGCCACAGCCGCGGGGGCGGGCAGGCCATCCTCGCCGCCGGCGAGGATTCCCGCGTCGATGCGCTCGTGACGTGGGCGGCGGTCGCGGACTTCGACCGCTGGACCGAGGACGCGAAGGCGCGCTGGAGGGACGACGGGCGCACCTGGGTCCTCAACAGCCGCACCGGCCAGCAGATGCCCCTCGACGTCGGGCTGCTGGACGACTTCGAGACGAACCGCGACCGGCTCGACGTCGGCACGGCGGCCGCCCGGATCGGGTGTCCCTGGCTGATCGTGCACGGCACCGGGGACGTCACCGTGCCGGCCGACGAGGCGCGCTCCCTGGCTCGGGTCGCCAGGAGCGGCGAGCTCGTCCTGATCGACGGCGCCGGCCACACCTTCGAGGCGCGACATCCCTTCGAGGGCAGCACCCCCGCGCTCGACCGGGCTCTCGCGGCGACCCTCGCCCACTTCGGCGGGCACCTGCGCGGCTGAACGGCGCAGTGGACGGCCGGGCGCCCGGGGGATTGGAGGACGGGGCTCCGGTCCGGCGCGGGCCCGCTCGTCGCGCCGAGGCGATGGCGCGCTCGGTCGTGCGCGCGGCGCGGGCGGCCGGGCTCGAGCGCGCGGCCCTCGCCCGGCTTCGCCGCGCCCACGATCTCGCCATGCAGCCGAGGCTCGCCGCGCTGGACGACGACCACCATCCCGCGTACCTGCACCCGGGACGCTCGGTCCTGATCGTGCTGCGCGACGTGGGGCCGCTGGACGGCACCGCGCTCGCGGTGGCCGCGCTGCTGGAGTCCGAGGATGCGGACCTGCGCGTGCCCCCGGAGCGGGTCGCGCGCGCGATCGGACCTGACGTCGCGGGGGCCCTGGGCTCGATCCCGGGACCCGGGGAAAAAGACCTGGTGGAACGCCTGGTCGGCCTGCCCGCCGGCCTCGCGATCGCGGCGCTCGCAGAGCGACTCGATCAGCTGCGGCACCTCCACCTCCGGCCGGACCTGCGCTCGCGCTGGGGGGAGCGCCACCGTGAGGCGCTGGCCGTCTGGCTACCGGTCGCAGGGCGCGTCGACGCCCGGCTCGCCACGCGCTTCGCTCACTGGGCCGGCAGCTTCGAGAGGCGGCTGTGAGCGACGCTCAGTTGCCGCGCGTGTAGATCATCCAGACGCCGTTGCCGCCGCCCAGGCCGAAGAGGTTGCCCGCCTCCAGCGGCTTGTAGATCGTCATCCGCTCGATCGCTTCCGGCGGAAGGCGCAGAGCGAGATCCGGGCTCGTCGCGCGCACGTCGTTGATGTAGATGAGCATCTCGACGCAACCGGTCTGGTTCGTCTTGACCTGAGCGCTGATGTAGCCGACGCAGATCGTCCCGTTCGACCGGTGGCGGACCACGACGCCGGGCAGGTGCAGCGAGCGGATGATGTCGGACGCGTCCCGGGAGCGCTGGCGGACCTCGTCGATCTGCTCCCTCGTGATGCGGATTCCTCCGGCCATGCCCGCGCTGATGGGCTCGAGGGCCTCGACCGTGACGGTGACCGGGGCGATCTCGAGGGGCCTCGTGTCGAGCTCCATCCGCACGCTGATCCTGCTTCCGCCCGGGACCTCGAGCGTGTCCATCTTGATCCCGTACGCGAGATGGTCCGTCACGAGCATGTACGTCCCGGCGGCCACGTCGCCGAGATCGAAGGCGCCCCGTCCGTTGGTGAGCGTCCGCCGGGAGGTCCCCCGAAGCCAGACTTCGGCTCCCTCCACGGGCTCGCGCGTGGCGGCGTCCACCAGCCGTCCCTCGACGCTCGAGCCCCGCAGCGCGTGGAGCGTGAAGGCCGCCTCGGTGAAGCCGTTCTCGGCCACGGTCACCTCGCGCCGGAGTCCCTCGCGGCCGTAGAAGGAGGCGGCGGCGAGCAGGGGGATGTCGGCCGGGGCGGCGCAGGTGTGGTACCACCCGCCGGCGCCGGTGCGCATGGTGAGCTGCTCCGGGGCGTCGGCGTCGGGGACGGTCCACGACAGCGTGACGAGGGACCCCGCCAGGCGGACGTCGCTCTCTCCGTCACGAACCCACCCCGCCACGATCCCCGTGTGGGCGGGGTGCTCCTCCATGAGGCACTGGCTCGAGACGACCGTGGCCATCGAAGGCGTGCCGAGCTGCACCTCGGTGGTCTCGCCCGCAGCGACGGAGACCGGGCGCGGGCCGGGCGAGATCCCCATCTCGCCGAGCTGCGTGTGAAAGAAGAGGATGCTGTAGTCGCCGGGAGGAACGCCGTCGATCCCGAATCGGCCCTGCTCGTCGGACACCGCCCGATACGGGGTCTCCCACAGGAAGACGGCCGCGTCGTGGAGAGGGGTCTCGTTGATGGAGTCGAACACGACACCGGAGATCGAGCCGGCTTGAGCGTGCAGGTCACCCGCTGCGGCCAGGGCCAGGATGGTCGCGCCGAGGCCGGCGGCTGCGGCTGCTCGAGCCCGCATGATCAGATCGGCTCCCTGCTCTCGGGCCTCCTCATCGGGCCCTGCCTCCTAGGATACGCCGTGGGCCGGGAATCCGTACAGTACCCCCGGATCCGGCCCGGCCCTCGCCCGCTTGCGGGTCATGGCGCCTGTGTACAGCTTGAGACGCGCGTGAACCACCTCGGACGCTCGAGCACATGACCTACATCATCACCGAGCCCTGCATCGAGACCAAGGACGCGAGCTGCGTCGAGGTCTGCCCCGTGGATTGCATCTACGAGGGTGAGGATCAGTACTACATCCACCCCGACGAGTGCATCGACTGTGGCGCCTGCGAGCCCGAATGCCCGGTCCAGGCGATCTTTCCCGACACCGACGTCCCGCCCGAGTGGACCAGCTACGTGGCGAAGAACAAGGACCACTTCGAGTAGCGACGAACGCGACCCGCTCCGAACGCCGAAGCGGCGGAGGCCTCGAAGGTCTCCGCCGCTCGTTTCTTTTCAGCCTCCGTCGGACGACGCTGGCGTCATAGGCCGGCCTCTCGGATGCGCTCCAGCGAGATCGAGGCGGGCCGGCTCTCGCCCGCGGGCACGAGCTCCGGAGCCTCCTGCTTCGCTTCCCTCTGTTGGCGCACCAGGAGGATGGTGGTGGTGAGCGCGGCCGCGCTCAGAAGGCCGATCGCGAATGTCTTCATCGCACTCCTCTCCAACGTTGTGGCCCAGGCGTCGCGCGGACGCACGAGCCGGGTGAGGGGGCAAGCCCCCCCACCCGGCCCCGTGTCGAACTCGTTTCTTCCACGATACGACGATACTATGCCGAATTCAAAGCTCCTGTTCCTTTTCCTTCGACGCGCTCGCGACGGGCCTCCCGTGACCGACGATCCGACGGCCTTGTTCGAGACGGCCCGGGCAGGCGACCCGGTCGCGATCGCCCGGCTTCTCGTCGCCACGCCTTCCGTGAACCCGGCGCTCGCGCCGGGCGGGGCCGGGGAGGCGCGCATCGCGGAGATCGTGGGGGGGCTTCTGCGCTCGTGGGGCCTCGCGCCCCGAATCGTGGAGGTGGCTCCCGACCGCTACAACGTCGTCGCGGAGCTCGAGGGGGCCGGCCCGACGCTCCTCCTCAACGGGCACCTCGACACCGTCGGCGTCGAGGGGATGACCGTCGATCCGTTCGGGGCCCGCATCGAGGGCGGGCGTCTGACCGGTCGGGGATCGTGCGACATGAAGGGGGGCGTGGCTTCGCTGCTCGCAGCCACCGCGCGGTTGGCTCGGCAGGGCGCGCGCCCGAACCTGCTGGTCGTGCTCACCGCAGACGAGGAGCACGCCAGCTTGGGGATGGCCGCGTTCGTCGAGGCGGGCCCGAAGGCCGACCTCGCGGTCGTGTGCGAGCCGACCGGGCTCAGCGTCATGCCCGCCCACAAGGGCTTCGTGTGGATCCGCGCGGTCTTCGAGGGGCGTGCCGCCCACGGATCGCGACCCGACGTCGGGGTGGACGCGATCCGGCACGCTGCCCTGTACCTCGCGGCGCTCGAGGGCTACGCCCGGGAGCTCCGCGCAAGGCCTGCCCATCGGCTCCTGCAGCACGGCTCGTTCCACGCGGGCACGATCTCGGGGGGCACCGCGGAGTCGGTCTACCCGGACCGCTGTGAGCTCGTCCTGGAACGGCGGACGATGCCCGGGGAGGATGCCGAGGAGGTGCATCGGGAGTTCGGCCGGGTGCTGGCGGACCTGCACGCCCATGAGCCCTCGCTGACGGCGTCTCTGGAAACCACCCTCGCCCGGCCCGGCACGGAGGTGGCCGAGGATAGCCGACTCGTGCGCGGGCTCCTCGAGGCCGGTGCGACGCACGGAGTCCGGCCGCGGGTCGAGGGAATGACGGCGTGGGTCGACGCGGCGTTTCTCAACGAGGCCGGCATCCCGGCGGTGTGCTACGGCCCCGGCGGGATCGAGCAGGCCCATACGAGGGACGAGTGGATCGAGGTCGAGGAGATCCGCACGTGCGCCGACGTGATCGAGACGTTCGCGCGCGGGCTGGCGGGCTGAGGTGCCGCGCCTGGCGGCCTCCAGGCTCGCGCCACTCGACTCGATGAGTTAGCGTCCGCCGATGCTCGCCACGCGCTGCCGGGACATGCCCCCTCGGTCGCTCCCCCTGCAGGAGCTCCTCGCCCGATGAGCGACGTGAAGCCCCCCCAACGGGCGCGCGGACTCCGTCCGATCGTGCTGATCGGCCGTGTCGTGTACTTCCTCGCCCTGCTCTACCTGTTCTTTTCCAGCATCGAGCTGATGAGCACGGCGTTCAAGATGGGCGGCCGAGGGCTCGCGGAGCAGCTCCTGAACACGACGGCGGACCCGCTGGCCGGCCTGCTGATCGGCTTTCTCGCCACGAGCCTGATCCAGAGCTCCTCCACGACGACCACGATCGTCGTCGGACTCGTGGCGTCCGACATCCTCACGGTGCAGCTCGCGGTTCCCGTGATCATGGGCGCCAACATAGGGACCACGACGACCAACACGATCGTGTCGATGGGGCACGTGACGCGACCGGCCGAGTTCGAGCGGGCGTTCGCGGCCTCCATCGTACACGACTTCTTCAACGTGCTCGCCGCCTTCGCGTTGCTTCCGATCGAGATTCTCTTCCACCCGATCGAGCGAACCGCCGTGCTCCTCCAGGGAGCCTTCGCCGGGGCCGGAGGCATGAGCGTCGCGAGCCCGCTCAAGGTCGCCGTGACCCCGATGGCGGAGCTCGTCTCCGGGCTGGTCCCGTACGTGATCCCCCTCGTCGTGATCGCCCTGGCCCTGCTCTTCGCGTCCTTGCAGGGGATCATGAAGTTCATGCGGGGCGTCGTCCTCGAGCGCCTCGAAGCGCTCTTCGACCGGGTGCTCTTTCGAAACGACGCGGCGAGCTTCGCCCTCGGCGTCGTCACGACGGCCTCGGTGCAGAGCAGCTCGGCGACGACCTCCCTCATCGTGCCTCTGGCGGGCACCGGAGTCCTGAACCTCCGCCAGATCTTCCCCTACACGCTCGGGGCGAACATCGGCACCACGATCACGGCGATCCTCGCTTCGTTCGCGACGGGCAGCCCCGCCGCCGTGACCATCGCGCTCGCCCATCTGACCTTCAACGTATTCGCCATCGTGATCTTCTACCCGTTGAAGGCGCTCCCCATCGCGCTCGCCCGGTGGGCCGGCGTCCTGTCGGCCCGCTCCAGGACGAGCACGGTCAGCGTCGTGACGATCTACGTGGCGCTCCATGTCCTCCCGCTCGGGTACATCATCTGGTCGGCTCAAAGGTAGGCAGCCATGTGGAAGGAAATCGTCTCGCTGTTCAAGTCCGAGGGTCCACTCAAAGCCGCCTACGACGAAGCTCTCATGATGCTGCGAGCGTCCCACGAGATGTTCGTCGACGCGGTCGAAGCGCTGCATTCCGAGGGCGCTCTGGAAACCGACATCTACGAGCGCGATCGACGGCTCAACAAGTATGAGCGCAGCGTGAGGCGGAAAATCGTGACGCACATGTCCGTCTCCTCGAAGCCGGACGTCAACCTGGGACTGGTCCTCACCGCGATCGTGATCGATATCGAGCGGATCGGCGACTACACGAAGAACATCGTCGAGCTCGCCGCGGCGGTGCCGGGACCCTTCGACGGCCTCGAGCTCCACGACGAGGTTACGGAGCTCGAGCGGACGCTGGCGGGGATGTTCGACGACATCGTGCCGGCTCTGGAGGACTCCGACGTCGCTCGCGCCCGGCGCATCATGGCGGCGCACTCCGAAATCGCCGCTACCGTGGACGAGTCCGTGCACAAGCTATGCGCCGGCGAGGTGCTGTCCGGCCGCTCGGGTCACGCGGCGACCGTCGCGATCTACCTGCGCTACCTCAAGCGCTTGAGCGCGCACCTGAAGAACGTCGCGACGAGCGTGGTGAATCCGTACCACCGCATCGGGTTCCGGGAGAAGGAAGACGCCGAGCGGAGCGATTGACGACGGGCGGACCGCGACTCGACCGCACGCTCGGCCGTCCGTTATCGGACATGCCCCATTGAGCCACGGGTCCCGCGGCACGGCCATCGCCACGTGCGCATCCACGTCCTGAGCGATCTCCACCTGGAGTTTGGTGATTTCGACGTGCCCGATGTCGAAGCCGACGTCGTCCTCATCGCGGGCGACCTGGATGTCGGAGCGCGCGGGATCCGGTGGGCCGCACACCGTCTCGTCGACACCCGTGTCCTGTACGTTCCGGGAAACCACGAGTTCTATCACCACTCGATGCCAGAGCTCGTGGACAGGCTCCGTGACGCCGCATCGAGGACGAACGGCCAGGTCACGGTGCTCGATCGAGATTCAGTCGAGATCGACGGAGTCGTGTTCGTGGGCGCCACGCTCTGGACCGACTTCGAGCTCGACGGAGAATCCCGGCAGGCAATGGCCTCGGCCCGCCGCGGAATGCGGGACTACAAGGAGATCTGGGTCGACCGAGACGACCGCCTGCTGCTGCCCTCCGATACGGTCGCCGCCCACCGGCGAGACCTCGAATGGCTGCGAGAGACGATGCCGACCTTCTCGAGCCGACGTCTTGTCGTCATCACTCACCACGCGCCATCCGCCATCTCGATCCCGCCCTACCATCTCGGCGACCCACTGAATCCCGCGTATGCGTCCCGCCTCGACCACCTGGTCGAGGCCTCCGGCGCCGCCCTATGGGTCCACGGCCATACGCATCACGCAGTCGACTACCGGATTGGTGGTACCAGGGTGGTGTCAAATCCTCGCGGCTACACGCCATCGGCCATCGCGCCCGGGTTCGCCCCCGACCTGGTTCACGAAGTTTGACCGCCGACCGGGTCGGACGCCTCGTCACTTGCGCCCGTGTGCGCGTCGTGAATCAATTGGTCCGTTGCGGCACATGGGTCGGTCGGCCGCGCGTGAGCCTCGCTCGAGCAGGTGGTCTTTTCCTGATTCACGCCAAATATCCCGGGAGGGGCTGATGAGGCTGGGCATACCCGTCGCCGTCGCCCTCGTCTCGGCTGCCCAGGCCAACGCACAGCTGCCTGCTCCCCCCATCATCGACGTCCATCTGCATGCACAGCGTGCCACCGACCAGGGCCCGCCTCCACTCGGCCTCTGTCTGCCGATTGAGGCCTGGCCGGTGGTCGAGACCGGCACCGCATGGCCCGAGGCGTTCCTCGCGCTTCACAAGGACCCCCCGTGCCCCGCGCCCGTCTGGTCTGCGGAGACCGACGTCGAGCTCATGGACCGGACGCTTCAGATCATGGAGCGCCGCAACGTGATCGGTGTGACGAGCGGGGCCAGGCTCGATGATTGGCGGGCTCGCTCACCGGACCGGATCATCCCAGGCGTGCTCTTCGGCGGAGGGCCGGGCAGTCCGTCCTTGGATTCCCTTCGAGCGCGGTTCTCCGATGGCCGGGTGCGTGTCTTCGGCGAGGTGACGATCCAGTATCGGGGAATCCGGCCCGACGATCCGTCGTTCGAGCCGTACCTCGACCTCGCCGAGGAGCTCGGGATCCCGGTCGGGATTCACGTCGGCACGGGGCCGCTGGGCGCTCCCTACCTGGGCTTCTCGGAGTATCGGGCGAGGCTCCACAGCCCACTCATTCTGGAAGAGGCACTGCTGCGCCACCCGAGCCTACGGCTCTATGTGATGCATGCCGGGTGGCCGATGCTGGACGACACCCTCGCGCTTCTCTGGACCCATCCGCAGGTCTACCTGGGCGTGGGCGTCATCAATTGGGCTCTGCCCCGTGAGGAGTTCCATCGGTATCTCCGACGGCTCGTCGAAGCCGGATTCGGTAAGCGGATCATGTTCGGGTCGGACCAGATGGTGTGGCCCGACGCTCTGGAGCATGCGATCCAGGCGATCGAGTCGGCAGACTTCCTGACCGAAGAACAGAAGCGCGACATCCTCTACAACAATGCCGCCCGGTTCCTGAATCTCAGCGACGAGGACATCGCCACGCACCACGGATGGCGCTGACGTACCGACGCGCGGATGTCACCATCCATGGGTCCGTCGCGGCAGATGGGGTCTTCGCGGCGCGCCAATGCTCGCGCGAGCTCCGTGCGGGAAACAAGCCAAGAGGAGGTTCGAAATGAGGGCCATCGACGTCGCGATCGCGCTGACCGCGGGACTTGCCGCGTGCTCCCAACCCCCAACCGAGGAGCAGGGCGAGGACCAGGGCAACGAACAAGAGGTGACTCGCCGTGTCCCTCAGTTCGAGAACGAGCACGTGGAGGTCTGGAAGACCATCATCCTGCCCGAGCAGCCGCTCAGCATGCATCGCCACGACAATCCGCGGGCCATCATTGCCCTGAAGGGCGGCACGCTCACGGTCGTGAACGAGGCCGGCGACGAGCGGGACATGGTGTGGGAAACGGGCAGCGCCTACTGGCTCGACATCGACCCGGAGGGTGAGCTGCACGGAGATGTGAACAGGGGCTCCGAGCCCATCGAAGTGATCGTCGTGCAGCTGAAGAACGTCGTTGCCGGCGACGGCTGAGCGCCGGGGAGGCGCCGACTCCGAGGCCGAGTCGCGAGCCACGAGGCCCGCGGCCTGAGGTGATGTTGGGCGAGAAGCTCCGGGATTCCGACACTGTGACCACGCTCTAGGCACCATGCTCGAGAACACCGACACACTGCTCTCCATGGCCGAGATCGCCGCGGCCTTCGCGGGCTTCGCGGCGCTGGTCAGCGTGATCCGACGTCGCTCGGACCAGGCCGCCGAGGCCGTCCACGACCTTCTTCGACTCCGACTCGTCATCGGGGGCAGCGTGGCCGGCGTCGCTGCCGCGCTCGTGCCGGTCGGGCTGGATGGCTACGGGTTCGAGCCGGCGACCACGTGGAGGTTGGCCGCGCTCGCCTTCCTCTTCTTCGGCTACGGGATCCTGATTTCCTTCACGTCGGCGTACCAGCCGGTCCGCGGGTCCTTTCCGCCGGACCGGCTCGCCGTGGCCGTCGTCATGTCGCTGGAGGCGATCGAGCAACTCAGCCTCGTCGCCGTCCTGTTCGGGCTCTCGTCCAACGGTGCAGCCCTGTACGTCACGGCCCTCATCGCCAACATCTGCCAGGCCGGCTTCATCTTCGTTCGCTTTGTCGGCTCAGCCTTCCAGCACGAGATCAAGCCCCCGATCTGACGTCCCCGGGGCGGCCTCGTGTCGGGCCGACCCGCGCACCCGCCGTCGCATCTCGGGGGCTCGGCCGCTGCCTTCACACGCCGGAAAGCGCCGTTCGCCTCGGCTAGTCCCGGACGAACTTCTGGACCCGACGTCCGCCCCCGACCTCGGAGGTGTACACGTTTCCCTGCGAGTCCACCGCCACGTTGTGCAGAAAGACGAACTGGCCGGCATATCGTCCGATCCGACCGAAATGACTCACGGCCTCGAGCGTCTCCCGGTCGAGGATGTGCACCCGCCCGTTGCCCGCATCCGCGACATAGAGATACCGCTGCTCGCGGTCCTCCGAGAAGGCGATCGAGAACGCCGTCCCCAGAAGTCGGGTCGTCCTCTCGATGAAGACCTCACGCTCGAACGTTCCGTCCAAGGCGAACACCTGGATCCGGTTGTTCAGGCGGTCGGCGACGTACACGCGACCGTCGTCGGAGACGCGGATCCCATGCACCGTGTTGAACTGACTGGCGCCGGCCCCCTCGTATCGCGGCGCATTCGAGACTTCGTCATCCGGTGGATTGCCGTACGCTCCCCACATCCTCCGGAACGCTCCCGAGGTCGCGTCGAACACGGCGACGCGTCGGTTCACGTAGCCGTCGGCCACGAACACCTCGTTGGTGGCTCGGTGAACGTGCATGTCGGCGGCGTTGTTCAGGTTGAGCGTATCCAGGCTGCCCTGGCTGGCGCCCCTGCGACCGATCTGCAACAGGAAGCGGCCGTCTCGCGTGAACTTCAGCAGCTGATTCTCGACACGCTCCGGCAGCCGAGGGCCACCGGCCGACGAGATCCAGACGTTGTCGTTGAAGTCCACGTGGATCCCGTGCTCATCGGCCGGCCACTCGTAGCCCTCCCCGGGCCCACCCCATCCCTGCACGAACTCTCCATCCGCGGTGAACTCCAGCACGGGAGGCGCCGGTCGGCAGCAAGGGGCTGTGGAGTCCCGCGCCACCTCGTCGCTTCCCAGGGACCAGGGGCGCTGGAGGACCCAGACGTGGTCCCGCGAATCCACGGCGACTCCCGAGACCTGCCCGAGGGTCCACTGCTCGGGAACCGCTGGCCAGAACGGGTCCACGCGATAGATCGGTCCGGACGCGGTCTGGGCATCTGCGGCACGCTGCAGCCAACGCTGCGCGGCGAACAGTGCCGCCAATGCGCACAAGCCGACTGCGACCCGCCCTGGTATTCTCATCGCCTCTCCAACGTTCGCCGCCTGCGCGGGGTCAGCGTAACTTCCGCGTCAGCCGGGCCGCAACGAGGCCGACGCCGTCCGACCCGGCTCGGCCGGCCGAAGCCACCGGGCCAGACCCCGCCACCCTTCGGTTCGACGTGTCCACCGCGCGCCTCCGCCCGACGCCTTCCCGGAGCTGATGAACCCCCTCGCCGTCTTCGTTCTGATCGCGTTCGGCATACCGTGGACCGGCTGGTCCCTGGTCCACCTGCCACTCTACATCGATGGCGTCTTCAGCACGGTGCGCGGCGCTGGCGCCTTCGTCCTCGGGATCACCCTCGACTCGGTGATCATGACGGCGGTCTTCAACCACACGAGGCAGAGCGTGCTCGTCGCCGTCGTCCTGCATTGGCTCTTCAACGTGCTCCCCGGGGCGGTGTTGAACATGTACGCCGGCATCACGAGCGAGGATGTGAGCGTCTACGCCACGGTCGGCTACGGTCTCGTATGCGTTGCCCTGGTGGCCTGGCTGGGCCCCGACCTCGAGCGCGGGAGCACGGGCGCCGCGGCGGGAGCGGGCCGGGTCTCCGAATGAGCTACCTCGTCGCAGGGATCTTCCTCGAAGACGGCGTCGACGCCATCAACGAGTTACGGGACGCATACGACCCGACCGCCCGGCTGATCGAGCCACACATCCCGGTCCTCCATCCGGTACCGGACACGTTGGGGACGGGTGACGTGCTCGATCACCTCGCTGAGGTGCTGGCGAGGTGGGCTCCTTTCCAGATCCGCCTCGGTGGGTTCCATCGAACCGAGGACCACTGGCTGTTCCTCACCCTGGCCGAGGGTGCCGAGAAGGTCGCGGCTCTCAGCCACGACGTGTATTCCGGCCCACTCTCCGGATTTCGCCGAACCGGAGTCGGGGCCGTCCCTCACGTGGGCCTGGGGCTGTTCGTCCGGAGGGGCTCCGCCTACAGCATGTTCGACCCGGACGCATCGTCCTTCGACGAAGCAGGCTTCGAGGCTGCGCTGCACCGTGCGCGGCTGCTCGACTTCGGGGGCCCTCGCTTGGCCACGGAGCTTCGAGTCGTGACCATCCCGGAGATCGTCATGGAGTGGGCGAGCGGGCAGCGGCCCACGCTCCCTCGGGCTCTACGGGTAGCGGAGGTCGGGCGGCTGCCGCTGTAGCCGACGTGCCGCGCCTCCACTTGCGCCCGACTCCGAGTCGCAAGTCAATTGGCCGGTCCGTCAGCGAACATGGCCCGCGAGCCGACAGCAGTCCGACTCGGCCGGTTCAGGGCCCCCTCTCCGAACGAATGAGGTCCCCATGCGAGCGACCGTCACAGCGGTGGTCATCGGCCTGGCGTTGATCGGCTGCCGGGAACCTCGCGTCGAGCAGGGTGAGGATCGCCTCAACCAGATGATCCCACTGCTCCAGGAAGGGCTGCCGATCTTCGGAGTCGCTCACCCGCCCTACGTGCCCAACCGGCGACGTCGCGCGGCCGGAGCGGCGGAGTCGCCATCGGAGGAGCTTCCGCAGCCCGATCTCGCCGAGTCCGCGCGAGAGCTGGTCACATACGAGCTCGGTGACTACGAGCTCAACGACTACTCACCGGACTCGGCGGACCGCTATCGGGCATTCATGCGCGCCATTCTGGCCGAGGGCGGATCGGCGCGCACCCATCCGTTCCTCTCGAAGATCCCGATCATCCACCGCGATCCCGAGGGCGCCACGGCACGCTTGATCGAACAGCTCAACGAGGGACAGGTCGTCGTGGTGATGCAGCAGGTCGAAACCGTCCAGGAGGTCGAGCAGGCGATCGCCGCCATGCGCTTCACGTCGAACGGAGGCGTCCGCCCCGAAAGCGGCTTCGGACGAGCAGCCGCGTACTGGGGCATGACCGAGTCGGAGTACCTGGAAAAGGCCGACCTGTGGCCCCTGAATCCGAGCGGCGAGCTCCTTCTCATGGTGATCCTCGAGAGCAGGGAGGGGGTCGCGAACGCGCGCGCGATCTCTGCGGTGCCGGGGGTGTCGATCGTCACGGTGGGCTCGGGGACGCTGGGCGGGGTCTTCACCAGCACGAGCGCCGAGGGACAGCGGGAGCGTGACCAGGAGGGCTTCGACGCCGCGGTGGCCGCGATCCTCGAGGCATGCAAGGCGTCGAACAAGTCCTGTGGCTATCCTGCCAACAACCCGGCCGAGGTCGAGAGGCTCATGGCGGACGGCTGGAGCTTCTTCATCATGCAACGTCGTAACCAGGACGCCTTCGACGCCGTGGCGGCCGGCCACCGCTTGTCGGGCCGAGCGACGCGGAGTCCCTAGCCGGCACCGGGGCCCGGCGTCACCCTCGCTCCCCACCCGGCCGGCAGGAGCTCCGAAAAGCGCCTGATCCGCTGATGCCGTGGGGAGCGGAAGCCCGCCGGGGCTCGCGGCGGCTTCGCTCCCGCGAACCGGCCCGGCCGTGGCGTACCGAGACGGCTCCGGTTGACCTGGGGGCTCGTTCCCGCGAGCATTTTGCGTGATCCCAGACAGGGACGCTTTGGATTTCAAAGGGCGGGGGTCTCGTTCTTGGAGGCCGTCGCCCTTCTCGTTTGTGGCCACGGTGGTCACGCCAGGCGCGGACGATCCGCGCAACACAGCAGGCCGGTGGGTACGCATTGCGTGACCCCCGACTCGCCAACCGAAGGATCGCATCGATGCGTACCAAGGGAACCGTGAAGTGGTTCAACGATCAGAAGGGCTTCGGCTTCATCACGCCCGACGACGGCAGCAAGGACTGCTTCGTCCACCACAGCGCCATCCAGGCCGAAGGGTTCAAGACCCTCGCGGAGGGTGCTCAGGTGGAGTTCGACATCGTTCAGGGAGCCAAGGGTCCGGCAGCTGAGAACGTCGTTGCCCTCTAGGAGCTCCTCGAGCTGAACCACGCGCGTGGAGGGCCGCCTCGGATGTCGGGGCGGCCCGTCTTTCACGGCTGGCGGTGATGGCTCGCGAGCGAGCTTCGTCGTCGGCTGACCGGCTGACCCATGGCAAAACAAGAAGCAATCGAAGTTCAGGGAACCGTGACCGAGGTGCTGCCCGACCAGAAGTTCCGGGTGCGGTTGCAGAACGACCACGTCGTGCTGGCCTACGCTGCCGGACGGATGGCGAAGTTCCGCATCCGTGTGCTGGTAGGAGACGTCGTCACCCTCGAGCTCTCCCCCTACGACCTGTCACGAGGTCGGATCACGTACCGGCACAAGGCGGCGACCACCCCGCCACCCCAATATCAGGGCAAGAGGAGCCGTTGACCCGGTGCCGGTGGTGTCTTCCTCAGTAGCCATGTCAGACGAGGGCGACCGGGAGGGCGAGCAGTGATCCTGCAGATCGTCAAGCTGCGGACGGAGCTGTCGGAAGAGGAGCTCCTCCGGATCGCTCACGACCGCGCACCGCAGTTCCGCGCCATTCCGGGCTTGATCCAGAAGTACTACGTCCGCCGGGAGGGCCCGGGAGAATTCGCCGGCGTCTACCTGTGGGATTCTGCCGAGTCCCTGGCGGCGTTTCGGGAATCGGATCTCGCCAAGACGATTCCCGATGCATACCGGGTCGTCGAGCCACCGGCCGTCGAGGTCGGCGACGTGTTGTTCCCCCTGCGTGACTGACCGAGGGGCGCCGACTCCGCGACGTGACGAAAGCCGGTCCCGCAGCCGCCACCGATCACGTCGAGCTGATGTTCTCGTCGGGAAGTCCGTATCTTCGCAGTTGCCCGCGTCGTCATCCCGACGCGACAAGACCCGTCGTCAGGAGGCCGTGGTCCGTGGCCCAGAACACCAAGAGGGCGCTAGCGATCGGGACGACCTTGCTCACCGTCGCCGCGTGTGCGCCCGGAGACCTTCCCACGTCGCGACACTTCACGCTGCACCGCTTGGCGGACGGCGTCTTCGCGGCGATCCACGTCCATGGCGGGACGGCGATCTGCAACGCCGGTATCGTGGACCTTGGCGACGAGACCCTCGTCTTCGATCCGTTCATGACACCGGAGGCCGCCCGGGATCTGAAACGGATCGCCGAGGAGGAGACGGGCAATCCCGTCACCATCGTGGTGAACAGCCACTACCACAACGACCACATCCGGGGAACCCAGGTCTTCGGCGACGGAGTCAGGGTACTCGCCACGTCGTGGACGGCCGAGACCATCCCGGCGAGTGAGGCTCTCGAGATCGCCTGGGAGCGGGCGAACGCTCCAGCCAGGCTCGAGGAAGCCGAGGCTGCCGCTGCGGTGGCCTTCGATTCGGCGGCAGCGCGAGAGGCGCGGATGTGGGTCGGGTACTACCGAGGAATGCTGGATTCCCACGACGAGCTGCGGACCATCGTCCCGACGGAGCACGTCGATTCCACGACGGTCCTCCGAGGGACCGAGAGGGCGGTGCACCTCATCCCGTTCGTCGAGTCGCACACGGGCAGCGATTTGGTCATGTACGTGCCCGACGCGGACGTTGTCTTCATGGGCGACCTGCTGTTCGTGGACATGCATCCCTACCTTCCTGACGGGTTCCCCGACGGTTGGGTCAGGGTGCTCGAGGAGATCGACGGGATCGGCGCTGAGCGATTCGTCCCCGGCCATGGCGAGGTTTCCGGCCCGGAGTCCCTGGCGACCATGGCCGACTACGTTCGGTCGCTCCAAGCGCTGACGGCCGCGGCGCGCCGAGAGCAACGGCCCGTCGATGAGCTGTTGGCCGAAGGGGTGCCGAGCCCGTTCGATGCTTGGATGTTCCCCCGATTCTACGAGCCGAACATCCGGTTCCTCTACGAGATGGAGCCCATGGCTTCGAGTGGTAGCCCTGAGGGGTGACACCCGGTCGCGGCCGTCCAACTTCATGACGAGGTCGCCGCTACGGAGCCAGGCGCCACGAGATGGGGAGTCGATGGATGAGGGTTTGCATTGTCGGAGCATCGGGCAAGCTCGGCACGTACATGGTGCGCCACGCGCTCGAGCGCGGATACGACGTCGTCGGAGTGTGTCGAGAGCAGAGCGTTTCGAAGCTGGCCGAGTTCGAGGGACGCATCACCGTCGTGCCCGGAGCGACGAACGACCGAGCCGTCATCCGGCGCGCGGTAGCCGACTGCGACGGCGTCCTCGTCGTTCTCGTGCCGTGGGGCGTTCAGCAATACGCGACCGGTACCGCTCAAGCAGTTCTCGACTGCGCCCCGCCGCGAGCTCGCCTGGTCTTCTCCTGCGGCTGGCACATCACGCGCGACGGCAAGGACGTTTATCCCTGGAAGTTCCGCTTTCTCCTCGCCGCTTTCGGGCGTATCGCCAGGCTCGTCCGGTTCGCCGACGTCGACGATCAGGTCGAGGCCTGCAGGCGCGTCTTCGAGAGCGACAGGCTCTGGACGGTCGTGCGCGGCAGTGATCTCGAAGAAGGCGAAAGCCAGGGGCTGCCCGTGTGGAGCAGGCACGTCGGCGACCCGGTTCTCGAGAGCAACGTCACCCGCCGCATCGACTTCGCGCTCTTCATGGTCGAGGCGCTGAGCAACGACGATTTGGTGCAGGAGGCTCCCGCGATCGTCGGCTGTCAGACTCCGTCGGCGATCGCCCACGCGCACGAGGCCGGGCTCAACAGCTGACCACGCGTCGACGGCCGGCTCGCTCGCCCTCCCCTTCACCCCCGCGCCTTGCGCCCGGGTCGGGCCTGCGGATCAATTGGTCGGGCACCCTGGTCAGGCACGGGCTCGTGCAGTGGATCGGGGAGACGCAGAGGACCCCGGCGGTGCCGTAAAGGGAGGTGATGATGGTCTGCCGCAGGCTGCATTCCGCCATCTTCGGCATGTCCATGCTGTTTCTCCCGGTCGGGCTCGCTGCCGACTCCGGCCGGGTGGCCGCCGAAGACGTGGAGGTGACCATCCTGTCGTCGAACCTCGCCGACGGCGCGACGATCGGAGAATGGGGTCTGTCCGCGCTCGTGACGGTGGACGGTCGCTGCCTGCTCTTCGACGCGGGGCGATATCCGGACACCGTTCTGCGGAACGCCGCCGCACTCGACGTGGACCTGTCGTGCGTGACCGACGTCGTGCTGAGCCATTTTCACTTCGACCACAACACCGGGCTGCTCCCCTTGCTGCGCGATCTCCGCGCCAGGAACCCGAGCGCGATTCAGCGGGTTCACGTCGCGGCGGGCTTCTTCCTGAGACGGCAACGCCCGGCTGCAGGCGGTTACGTGGACTGGAACCAGATGATCGCGGTCCGGGACTCGCTCGAGAGCGCGGGTGTCCGGATCATCGAACACGATGGTCCGACCGAGATCCTGCCGTCCGTCTGGGTCACGGGACCGGTTCCCCGTCCGCATCCGGAGAGGAACTACGGATCCGCTGCTCGGATGCTGGTCGATGGCGCCTGGGTCGAGGATTACGTTCCGGACAGTCAGGGTCTCACGATTCTCACGGGTGAGGGCCACATCGTCCTGCTCGGATGTGGGCACTCGGGCGTGGTGAACGCTCTGGAGCACGTGCAGACCGCGATCGCCGAGGAGCCGATTCACGCGCTCATGGGTGGCCTGCACCTGTTCGACGCCTCCGACGAGACGCTGGGGTGGACGACAGACCGCCTGCGCGACATCGGAGTCGGGCATCTCATGGCCGGTCACTGCACCGGGATCGAGCCGCTCTTGCGGCTGCGCATAGGGCTGAACCTCACCCGCCGGACCGCGGTAGTGGGTGCGGTGGGGTCTCGGTTCGTGCTGGGAGAGGGCATCCGGCCAACGAACATCGCCATGTAGAGGGCACGCGGATGGGCAGCATGTTCCCTAGACCGACGCTTCGAAGCCGTCGTCGCTGATGCCCTCGCTCGTCGAGATCGTCGGTGGTGCCGCGATCGCCGCCGCGGGCCTCGCAAGGCTGCTCGTCTCGCTCCGCAAGCTGCGCAGCGCTGCGGACAGCCGTCACTGGCGACGGTACGATGCCGAGATCATCGGCTCGAGGGTCGTGCCCTACCGCGTGCGCATGA